>JASFIA010000051.1:0-9532 GCA_050122915.1 Desulfobacterales bacterium
GGCCACATCCGCCTGACAGTTCATCAGCAGCCTGCGGAGTTGGGCAACGTAGGGTTTATGGCCTCCCAAGCGTATCGAAGCCGAAAGCGGAACAGGTACCAAGCCGGCGTATTGACACGCGTAAAAAAGCCGGACGAAACCCGGGTAGGTGTCGGCCACCAAGGCTACCCTGGATCCCCTCTTGATTTCCAGTCCCGCTAAGCGATGGGCAAAATCAACCGCATCCTCCCTCAGACGAGCATAGGGGAGAACACAATCCAGTCGACCTTTACCATTATAAAAATTGTAACCGGTGTCACCGAGGGCCGCATAGTCCAGAGCCTCGGTCAAGGTTGAGAAATTGCCATATCGCAGCGGTAACCCATGATTGGTAGGTGTCGCCTCCAACATCAATCCCAATTTCCTTTTATGTCATTGCTGGAATCGCCTAACGGCGCTGATCACATGGTGTTGAATAGTGAATGCCTTCAGCGCCGGCTCCGCACAATGCACGATTAGTAACCTGCAAAATTATTAGCAGATTTGTCTATCTGAATTTCTCATTTATGTCAAACTATTGGTATTGTCAAACCAGGGGGCTGCAAACGCCGTAAAAAAGAATAAAGATGAATCATTTTTCCTAAAAATCAAGTATCGGCAATTAGCGCCGTTTTAATAATGTAGATTTTTATGGAATGCAACGATTTATTAAGAAAAAAATCGGAACATCATGGGCTTGATCGCCCTGCAGTTGAGCCTGTGGGGGGAAGCTTCACTGCAAGTCTCCGAATAATAATAGTTGTCTGCGAGATGTTTTCCGATTTGCACAAATCTCTAAGGACTACTGATAGCGTTGTTCTCTGTTTCCCGGATTGGCAGTCGGACATGCCCCCACCAAATGCATGAACATTTGCTGGCCGTGTTCCAGCAGATGTCCCCAACGTTTGACGATCGGCCGGGTTTACGGGTGCCATAGCGGTCGGCCTTGGTCTGGTCGGTTATTTCTCGATTCGACGTCGGTCCTCGACCCGGCCATTCGGAAAGGCTGGGGGCTTGGCGTTGTCGCTGCTATTCCGGGGGGACGGTCCCAATGGGCCTTCGAAATGGCGGCCCCTGCCATCGGTTTGCCCCGCCCAATGCCTATTGGGGCTTGAAAGCCAATAGCAGTTGTGTAAAGGTCCCTGGCGATCCGATGAGTGGAGGCCAGGCGCCAAGATGCGCACCATTCATCCCCTCCAAAGCCAAGGATTGGCTTGGGAATTTTTAGGAACGACTCATACCGGATGAAGAGAGTGTCCAATGCCCTTTTTAGGGGTGACGCAAACAAATCGGCATCCGATGATGGACGCTGTCCGAAAACGGGTGTGTCGGTGACGGCGTCCCTTCTTCCCTATACCGTGGTGGTTCTGGCGGCGGATCGGTTCACTCCAGACCCCGTAGCGGTTGCCGGCAATGCCAGTTGCAAAGTGATGGTCCCTGTGGCGGGCAAGCCCATGGTGATGCGCGTCCTTGATGCCTTGACCCATGCCGAGGATGTTGAATCGGTGATCCTCTGTGGGCCCCCGAAAGCGGTTCTCGATCAGGAACCGTGCCTCAGGGAACGTATCGGGTCTGGAGGTGTCAGATGGGTGCCGAATCACCAAACACCCAGCGCCAGCGCCTATTCGGTGCTTAAATGCTTGCCCCCGGACGTTCCCGTCTTGTTGACAACCGGCGACCATGCAATGCTGAGCGTCCAGATGATTGACCACTTTTGCCGGGAGGCACGACGATCCCGGTGCGACGTCGTTGCGGGTTTCGTTTCCCACGAAATGGTGACGGCCACCTATCCCGGAATGAGGCGTACGGCGACCCGGTTCAGGGATGGAGGAATCTGCGGCTGCAATCTATATGCATTCGTGACGCCGGAAGGTCGTATCGCCGCAGATATCTGGCGCCAGGTGGAAGCAGATCGAAAGACCCCCTGGAAAATGCTCAACCGACTGGGATGGTGGGTTGCAGTGAAGTATCTCATGGGTCGGTTGAGCCTATCGGACGGGCTTGATCATATCTCAAAACGCATGGGCATTCGAGTTGGCGTCATTCTGCTGCCCTTCCCCGAAGCCTCGGTGGATGTGGACACCGTAGACGATTGGCATTTTGTCCAGGATCTCATGACCAAAATGCCCTGACTCCCGGAACCGGCTCGATGCTGACTCGCGAGGATGGACGGTTGATCGTTCGGCGCTACATCATCGGTGAAATTTTAAAGCCCGCAGTCACCATAATCAGTCTGCTGATCGCCATTTTTGCCAGCTATATGGCGGTGACCTACCTGGCGGACGCCGTCGTTGGCGTTCTCAGCCCCAAATCGGTCCTCATTCTGATCGCCCTCAAGATTGGAATGGCATTGGAAGTGTTGTTGCCGATCACCTTTTTCCTTTCGGTGATCATCGCTTTAGGCCGCCTTTACAAGGACAGCGAAATGACGGCATTGTCGGCCTGCGGTGTCGGATTGACAGATGTGTTGAAGGCCGTGGTCCTCGTGGCGATTCCGGTGGCCGTTCTCGCCGGAGTCGCCTCGATCGTCATTCGGCCGGCCGCCTACGAAACCATCTACCGGCTCAGGGACCAGGCCAAAGCCGAGTTTGACATCTCCAGGTTGGAGGCGGATCGCTTTATGGAATTCGACTTGGCCTCCGGCAAGTACGCTTTCTTCGCCGAAAGCATCGATCAGAAGAATCACACCGCAGTGGATGTCTTTTTTCGAGTAAAAAAAAAGGGAGAATGGCAGGTCATCAAGGCGGAACAAATGCATCAGGCAGACTCCGGATCCAATGCTCAGAAGGTGTTTGTCTTCAAGAACGGCACCATGCTGGAGTACGCCGCCGACGGCACAGGCGGGCAGGTGACCCGCTTCGACGAGGCTCTCTATCCTGTCCAGGACCAGAATCAATCCGATCGATACCGGCGCAAGGCTGCAACCTCTCTTTATCTGTTCCGTTCGGACCTTCTCGAAGACATCGCAGAGTTCCAATGGCGTCTGTCCACACCCTTGTCAACGATGCTCCTGGCCCTGCTAGGCATTCCTCTGAGCAGGACAAATCCCCGAAAAGGGGAATATGCCAAGTTGGGGTTGGCCGTCATTTATTTCGCAGTGTATTACCAACTGTTTGTCATCGCAAAAACTCAGGTTGAGAAAGGAGGAGTGCCTCCTCTGATCGGTATATGGTGGGTTCCGGCCCTCCTGTCCCTGGTTGTATTGACCTTGCTGATTCGCACAGGAGAGGTATTTAACCGAAGGTGAGCCGACGTCGTTTAAAGCTGCTCGATCGCTACGTGGGAGGGAATATTCTGCAGGGATTTCTCCTTCTTTTATCTATTCTATTGGTATTGTTCAGTTTTATTGAGTTGTTGTCCCAGTTGAACGACGTTGGCAAGGGGGATTTCCACCTCTCCGATGCCTTCATGTACGCGGCATTGACTCTTCCGAAACAGGCCGCTGATCTCATGCCGTTGAGCGCTCTGTTAGGCAGCATCGTGGCACTGGGTCTGATGGCCGACCACCAAGAGTTGACCGCCATGCAGGCTGCGGGCATATCTGTTCAGCGAATTAGCGCAGCGGCAGTGACAACCAGTGTTGCCCTGATGCTGACCTCTATTCTGGTGTCCGAGTGGATTGCCCCCCCACTGTACCAGCACGCCAGGATCAAGCGTTCAGAGGCCCGATACGGAAGCAGCGTCCTGGTCTCGAAAGGCGGCTTCTGGGTTCGTCAAGGAGACTACTTCATTCATGTCGGTCGGCCGAATTCGACCACGGATGCCGAAAACATCGAGGTTTTCGAAATTGATGACGCAAGCGGCATCAGACGATTCATGTTCGCTGCCGCCGGTCGGTGGATCAAAGGCAGAAACTGGCTCCTAAAGGACGTAGACCAGAAGACCATCGACGGGGGGGTTATCTCTCATCAGCGCTTGCCTTCATACCGGCTTGAGGGCTTTTTGAGTCCAGATCAGATGCAAATCCTGAAAATGCCGCCCGACAGCCTGTCACTGACGGATCTATACCAATATATCCAAGATCTCCGGGAGAGAGACCAGAACGTCGAAAGCTATGCCCTCGCGTTTTGGCAAAAAATAACCCTTCCGATCACGACGTCGATCATGGTCCTGTTTTCACTTGGGTTTGTTTTTGGGCCGACGCGGTCATGGACGGCGGGGCAGCGCATCGCCGGTGCCATGCTGGTTGGTGTCATGTTTCATCTCATCAACCAGATCCTGGGTCATCTCGGGCTTCTCTACGAACTCTCTCCGGTGGTGATTACGCTCTTGCCGGTTGGTGTCATTCTGATCTTTGCATTGAGGCTGTTGCGCAGGGCCCTGTGAGCCTCGTCTTGCATCCATGGATGGGGTTCATAAAATCGCTGCCATGCACGGGGTCAAGACGGGGGGACCGGCAACAGAATGTCACCGATTTCCCTTTTGACGATCCCGCCATTGCTGAATAGGTGGTCTTCAATGGACAGGCGCCATTCGTTTTCGACCGGACGGACGGAGAATCGCCGAAACCGAGCCCGGCGATCTTCTCTGGCATGTTCGGCCGACGACGATGGCAGCCCGAAGACGGGAATGCTCCCGGATGGACCGTCGACGACGCCACTGAAATCCCGGTGGGTGTGGCCATGGAGAACCAACTCCGCGCCTTCTGTGCGTAAAATCCTTCGAAGCGCTTTTGAATCGGACAGGGATTTACGTCCCGACACCAACCCGGCAAGCACGGGGTGATGGATCAATACGACCCGAAAGAGGCCCCGCTCCTTGGCGACAGACAATATCCGTGCCAAAGACCGGCCCTGCTCCAGGCCCATACGACCGGCAGCGGAAAAGGGAGGGGTGGGGCAGGCCGATGACATTCCGATCAATGCCATCCCGTTTCTAATCCGAAGAGCGGGAATTCCCGCCCGTTCATCGAATCCTTCCGGGAGAATGCGGTCGGAGTCGGTATAACCGCCCCAGCCCGCCAGGGGGTCGTCCCCGGCGGGTTTGACCAGAATGTCATGGTTGCCGGGCACCACCATGACCCGTTCCGGGGTGCCGATCATCTCAAGGTATTGCCCTGCCAGTCGAATTTCCCCCGGCATACCCATATGGGTCAGATCTCCGGTGATGACCACCTGGTCCCAGGGCATCGCCTTTACCGCAGTAATCAGAGCCCTCAACACCCGGGGAAGGTTTTCCCTGCGTCGATTCAGCTTCCACGACAAAAAGCTCAGCCCTCGCTTGCTGAGCAGGGCTCTAAGGGTGATGCCATCGGAGTCGAACAGATGGAAATCGCTCAGGTGGATTAGGGTGGCCTCGCGTTCTGGGCCGTTTGGCAACTCCCGGCATGGATGCGCCGAGGCCGGAGATCGGGGGACGGACTTTACAAAGTTCATGGTGGCTTATATACAGCACCTCACGTTCCGGTTGCAAACTAGTGATGACAGCGGCCGAGAGCGGGTTTCGGTCATCTGCACGGGGAGACCCTCTCTTGGAAGGCCGAACCCACCGGAATCAGGACAGCGGGGGCAGTGCAGCAGTGTCTGGTTTATCGACATCACCTCTGAGAGAGGATACTTCCGAGATCAGGGTGGAGACTTTCCCCACTTGCCGCTCCTGGCGCTTGGGAGTGATCAGCAATCCCCGAAGTGGCAGCAATCGTCGCCGTCTCCCAGCCATTCGGCGCCTATTTCCCGCCTGCGATTGCATTCGATATCGTGAGGCTGTGACGCCGGAAGCGGTATTGTCCGTCCTCGACTCCTTCGCCAGGGACGGCGTCAATCTCGTGGCAATCAATGCCGGAGACGGCACCGTGCAGGCCGCCCTGACGGCGCTGTTTCATCATAAACCCTATCGCACGCTGCCCGCTTTGGCCCTGATTCGCGGCGGCACGACCAACATGACCCATCTGGACCTCGGTTGCAAAGGCCGCCAGAGCGACGCGCTGGGCCGTCTGATCCGCTGGGTTCGCGTCGGTGTTGGAAATCCGACCATCGCCAGGCGTCCGGTAATGAGGGTTCGGCATCCGTTACAGCTTACCCCTCAATTCGGCATGTTTTTGGGAGCCGCCGCCATTCACCGGGGGATCGAGTTGTTTCATTCCCGCGTTCACGGCATGGGATTGACCGGCGACCCGGCCCATCTGCTGATCCTATTCCGGTTTCTGGCGGCCCTGGTTTCCCGGGACGCAACGGCTCTCGGGTCAGCGCCGGCCCGCATTCATGTCGACGACCGGCCGCTTCCACCCCGTCATTTTCTACTGATCGCCGCCTACAGTCTGGATCGCCTCATTATGGGGCTCCGACCCCGGTGGAAAGGTTTGGACGGTCCCATTCATCTTACCGCCATCAGTGCCGACCCCCGTCATTTTATCCCTGCTCTGCCGAGTCTCCTGTGGGGGAGACCCACCCGTCGAGCGGTCGAGAAAAACGGGTTTTTCAGCCAAAGCGGGCAAAGCATCCGGTTATCCTTGACAGGGGGCTACGCAGTTGATGGAGAGCGGTTCTTTGCCGATTCCAGGGATGGGGATCTGCTGATCGATGTCGGCGGCTACGCCGATTTCATTCGGATCTGACAATGGCTTTTCCCAAATCACTGGCCGATATCATTCGGCAACACAGCCATCAGAAGGTCTTCCCGGCGGTCAAGGCCCTGGCGGACCGGCTTCTCGATCGCTACGGTGACCCTGCGGCCATCTTGTTCTACGGGTCCTGCATGAGGGCCGGAGACGATCGGGGCAGCATGGTGGATCTGTATGTCCTTGTGGACGACTATCGGTCGGTTTATCCGGCGCGACTCTGGGCCTCTCTCAACAAGCTGCTGCCGCCAAACGTTTTTTATCTCGAAGTGCCGTTCGAAGGGCGTCGGGTTCGTGCAAAATATGCCGTCTTGTCCCTGGAAGATTTTGAAAAAGGCACCTCCATGGACTGGTTTCATTCATACCTCTGGGGCAGGTTTGCTCAGCCGTCGGCGTTTGCCCATTGCCGCGACCCGGAAACAGCCGATCGTGTCATCGTCGCCATGGGCCAGGCGGTTATCACCTTCATTCAACGCGCCATTCCCTGCACCAAGACGCCGTTTACCCCCCAGGATCTTTGGTTCAAGGGGCTGTCCTTGAGTTATCGGTCTGAACTGAGGACCGAGAAACCGGAAAAGCTGGCACGGTTGGTGGCCGCTTATGCCGAGTACTACGATGCGGTCACCCAGGCGGCAATGCCAGCGATATCCGGTTCGGTGGAACCGGTCGCGGGAGAGTCGGGAACCGTCTATCATGCGCGGATACCCGCCCGGACACGGTCCTTTTACCGGCAGGTATGGCGTGTCCGGTTCTTGCAGGGCAAGGTATTGTCCGCATTGCGTCTGTTGAAAGGGGCGTTTACTTTTTCCGGCGGCGTCGATTACATTCAATGGAAGATCGAGCGGCACACCGGGGTGCGGGTAGAATTGGGTCCTAAGCTCAAGGATCGTCCCATTCTGGCCGCCATGGTTCTGGCTTACAAAATTTATCGCCGGGGGGGGTTTCGCTGACGGGTTCGGCCCCTCAGGGTTCGGCGGATTCCCTATACGAACCTGCCATGCTGAAAAGGATAAACGGCACCGCCCACGTATCCCACGGATAACGGGATGGCTTCCCCACGGTTTAGGCGCGGACCGGCAAAGAATACGGGCAGGCAGAGGGCCGTTATCTAAACCATCGAGGGGATATCCATGGTGAAGGCCACCTTGGATGCCGAATTGCCAAAGCGGGCGACTGTCGAGGCGGTCCCCAGAACCACCGGCATGTCGAACCGGCTGCTGCCGACGATCTCACCGACGGGCATATCGTATTTTCAACGGATTCCGACGATGGCCGAGGTCGCGATGCGGTCGAAACGCAATCATCCGTGCATCCTTCCAACGACGCCGTCCATGGTCGTCAGCCACACCGATACCGACGCCCCGATCCTCCCGGGGGGGGCAGCCCATCCGAACAGGCGTCGAGAAACCGGAAGCGGTGGAGCGATGGCTGCCTATCCAAGGATCAACACGATAGTGCTCAGAGGGTTGAATGCACCAAGAGTGCGCACGGCCCCTAAAGAAACCCTCCACCCAGAGCCGCCGTTCGATGCCCGGGGCAACTGTCTCGCAAATGGCGGTGGCCGGGGCCCCACTTCGTCCAAACGTCTCGGCGGCCGAATCGATTCAGCACCCTGCAACCAGAGTCACCATCGGAAACAGCCCCCTTCGGGAGGCCCATCGATGCAGCCATCCGTGGCCTGGGCTGCCAAAGGAATCCGGAGGTGGAAAGGGGGGCTTCAGGGTCCAGGGGAGGGGATATCGGCGTTGATGTGTTGAATGGCCACGCCTATCGTAGCCATGAGTTGTCCAACAGCCGTCGGCTTAGCTTATTCTCCCAATAACCGTTACTGCGGCATGCTGAGGAGCACTGATCATGAATCTCTTCGTTCCGGGTCCGCTTCAGGAAGAATTGAACCGATTTGATGACTTTCTGGAGGCAAGTCTGAGGCCTCAACAACGCGACTGGGAGAAAAGGAACCGGGTACCGAGACGATTTTTCGAAACACTGGCCGAGGCCGGTTGGCTGGGGGCGAGTTGGGATGGGGCCCGCCTGGTCCCGAGATCAGCCTTGAGGGAAACCCTGCTCTTGGAGCGAATGGCCGCCCGTTCTCCGGGTATTGCCGCCACCTTTCTCATTGTCTCAAGTCTCGGGTTGACCGGTCTGGCCAGGTACGGCGGCCCGTCCCTGACAACGGCATTGGGCGCCGATGCAGCTGCCGGCAGCTGCCTGATCTGTCTTGGAAACACCGAGAACATTGCCGGCAGTGACGCCGCCGGTATCGCCATGACCGCCGACAAGGTCGCCGACGGCTGGCTGCTCAACGGAACCAAAGCCTATGTCACCAATGGGCTAATCAGCGACTACGGCGTGGTGACGGCGGTTACCGATCCCGAGGAAAATCGGAGCAAGCGCCTGTCCATGTTTTTAGTGAATCTCCGGGGCAAAGGGGTCGCACGGCGGCGCCTGAACAAGCGGGTCTGGATTCCCTCGGATTTGACACGGATTGAATTCAAAGACGTGGCGGTGCCCTCAAATCATCTCATGGGTGAGCGGGGCCGAGGGCTTCAGCAACTCCTTTCCCTCTTCACCCACAGTCGCGTCGCCATCAGCGGTTTGGCATTGGGCAACGCCCGGGGTGCATTCGAAATGGCTCTAAACCGATTGGAGAGGCGACGGGTTTTCGGTCGGCCGCTCTCCGACTGCCAAGCCAAGGCCTTCGAGGCCGCCCATCATCGCGCACGCCTGGAAGCGGCTAAGCTGGCGGTTTTGTGCGCCGCCCATACATTGGACAAGGGCGGGGATTACCGGCTCGAGGCTTCTTGCGCAAAATACCTGGCCGTCGAGGCGGCGCAGTCGATATCCCTCTGGGCCGCCGATCTCTTCGGTGCGGCGTCGGTCATGGAAAGCCACCCGATTTATTCGTTCCCCCTGGACGCCTGGGGGGTATCCTTGGCTGAGGGGACCCAGGACGTACAG
>JASFIA010000052.1:0-9512 GCA_050122915.1 Desulfobacterales bacterium
GCCGTCGATAAAGTTGGTTCGGACCGTTGTGCCGGAGCCCTTGGGTGCCACCAGTATAACGTCGACGTCGTCCGGGGGGATCACACCGGTCTGATCCTTGTAGACGATGGAAAAGCCGTGGGAAAAATAGAGCGCGTCGCCCTTGTCGAGGCAGGCCTTGATGGTCGGCCACAGAGCCGACTGGCCGGCATCGGATAGAAGATACTGGACGATGGTGGCTTTCCTGGCGGCCTCTTCGATCGGGAAAAGGGTTTCGCCGGGCACCCAGCCGTCGGCCACGGCCCGATGCCAGGAGGCGCCGCCTTCCCGCTGTCCGACGAGCACCTGAACGCCGTTGTCGCGCATGTTAAGGGCTTGCCCCGGTCCTTGCACCCCATAGCCCAGTACGGCGATGGTTTCATTTTTCAGGACGTCTCGAGCGCGATCCAGGGAAAATTCCTCAGAGGTGATGACCTCCTCGATAACGCCTCCGAAATCAATTTGTGCCATGTGTCTTCTCCTTCTGATGGATAGGTAACCGCTTATGGGGGTTATGTTGACAGGGCGTCGGCCCGATCCGTCAACAGAGTCTGATGCCGCTGCCTCTGGGCGGCGGATTATTTAGGCTCGCGAAGCAGGGCGATGGTGCCGGTCCGCGCGATCTTCTTGATGCCCATGGGACGCAGCAGATTGAGCAGCGCCTTTAGCTTCTCTTCGGTGCCGGTGACCTCGATAATGTAATGCTCCAACCCCACATCCACCACCTTGCACCTGAATATGTCCACGATCCGAAGCACTTCCGCCCGGTGTTCTGGCGAGGCTTTGACACAAATCAGCGCCATTTCCCGCTGGACGGAATCCACCACACTGAGGTCGCGAACCTTGATCACATTGATGAGCTTGTTGAGCTGCTTTTCGATCTGCTCAACAATGGGCGGGTTGGCCTTGGTGACGATGGTAATTCGCGACACCCCGGAGGTCACAGTTTCCGCGACACAGAGACTTTCGATATTGAAACCGCGACCACTGAACAGGCCCACCACCCGGGACAGAACACCGGGTTCGTTGTCCACCAGCATCGTGATGACGTGCTTTTCTTGCTTCATTCTCTCCTCGTCGATGCGCGTTGATGCCACTTTACCAGTGAGTAAGGTATGGGTCCCTTTACACCAGAAGCATGTCGGTAACGCTGGCCCCGGCCGGGACCATGGGATAGACGCTTTCTTCTTTGTCGACCGCAAAATCCATGATGACGGGTCCCGGGGTCGACAGCCCCTCCCTTAGCACCGCTTCCACCTCGTCGGGGCGGTTGGCTCTGAAGCCTTTGGCGCCGAAAGCGTCGGCAAGCTTCACGAAATCGGGCTGGTGGTCCATCATGGTACAGGCGTACCTCTTTTCGTAAAACAACTCCTGCCACTGTCGAACCATGCCCAGATAGCCATTGTTAAGAATCACCACCTTCACGGGCAGACAATACTGGACAGCGGTGGCCATTTCCTGGATGTTCATCTGGATGCTGCCGTCGCCGGCGATGTCCACCACCAGCCGGTCGGGAAAAGCCATTTGGGCCCCAATGGCGGCCGGCAGGCCGAACCCCATGGTGCCCAGGCCACCAGAAGTGATGAACTGCCCCGGCTCGTCGAAGTGATAGAACTGGGCCGCCCACATCTGATTCTGACCCACCTCGGTGGTGATGATGGCTTTGCCGCCGGTGATTTCATAGAGCCGATCGATGACGTACTGGGGCTTGATGGTGGTTTCGTCCATGTCGTAGGCCAGGGCGTGCTCGGCCTTCCAGGTTTCGACCTGTTTCAGCCAGGGCTGACGGCGGGTCACGATCCGTCCAAGATCGATGTCGTCGAGCATCTCGTTGAGTATCTTGAGGCTCATTCGGCAGTCGCCCACGACAGGGATGGACACCGGCACGTTTTTTCGAATCGATGTTGGATCGATGTCGATGTGGACGATTTTGGCCTTTGTGGCAAAGGTATCGGTTTTTCCGGTTACCCGGTCGTCAAAACGAACCCCGACGGCGATCATCAGATCGCAGGCGCCGGTGCTCATGTTCGACCGGTACGTGCCGTGCATCCCGATCATGCCCAGCCAGAGGGGATCGGATCCGGGAAAGGCGCCAAGTCCCATGAGAGTCGTGGTGACGGGCATACTTGTCTTCCTGGCCAGGGCGGTCAACTCCTCGCTGGCCCGGGACAGGATGATGCCGCCTCCCGCAAATATCATGGGGCGTTCCGCCTCCTGGATCAGGTCGACGATTTTACGCAGTTGCTTTTTATTGGGTTGATAGGTGGGCTGGTAGGACTTCAGATGGATTTTCCCGGGGTCACGATAGTCGGTGACGGCATTCTGGACGTCTTTGGGAAAGTCGATCAGGACGGGTCCGGGACGGCCCGATTTGGCGATGTGAAACGCTTCCCGGATGATTCTCGGCAGGTCCTCCACCGAACCCACCAAATAATTGTGTTTGGTGCAGGGACGGGTGATGCCGACGATGTCGACCTCCTGGAACGCATCGTTGCCGATCAGGTGGGTGGGAACCTGGCCGGTAATCACCACGATGGGGACCGAGTCCATAAACGCGGTGGCGATGCCGGTCACCGTATTGGTGGCCCCGGGGCCGGAGGTCACCAGGCAGACCCCGGGCCGGCCGCTGGAACGGGCGTATCCGTCGGCCATGTGGACCGCCCCTTGCTCATGGCGTACCAGGATGTGCCGGATGTCGGACGAGTGGATGGCATCGTAGATATCGATGACGGCACCGCCCGGGAAGCCGAAAATGGTGTCGACCCCTTCGGCCTTGAGTTGTTCGATGAGAATCTGTGCTCCGGTCATTTCCATGACAATACCCTTCCTTTGAAGCGGGTTACCCACCCATCCGAGCGGTCACGTGGTCACCGCCCCCTCTGCGGCCGATGAAACCATTCTGGCGTAACGGGCCATGTAGCCGGTCTTGATTCTGGGCTCCGGCGGCCTCCAGGCTGCGAGACGCCGATCGATCTCTTCCGTGGAGACCTTCAGCTCGATGGATTTGGCAGGGATGTCGACGGCGATTCGATCGCCTTCCTCAACGGCGGCGATAGGACCTCCCTGAGCGGCTTCCGGCGAGATGTGTCCGACGCAGGCGCCGCGGGTCCCGCCGGAAAAGCGGCCGTCCGTCAAGAGGGCCACATGGGCGTCCAGGCCCATGCCGGCGATGGCCGATGTGGGGGTGAGCATTTCCCGCATACCGGGTCCCCCCATGGGTCCTTCGTAGCGGATCACCACCACGTCCCCTTTCTGGATGTTTCCGGCCATGATCGCCCGGGTGGCATCCTCTTCAGAATCAAACACCCGGGCGGGGCCCTCGTGGCGAAGCATTTCCTCGCACACGGCCGATTGTTTGACCACACATCCTTGGGGGGCGATGTTGCCGAATAAAACCGCCAGCCCTCCCTCGGACCGATGCGGATTGGTGACGGGCCGAATCACTTCCGGGTTGCGATTGGCGGCCGACGCAATGGTATCGGCAACGCTTTTTCCGGTAACGGTGATGCAATCGGTGTCGATGAGCCCGTGGGCGGCCAGCTCTTTCAGCACGGCGCTGATTCCGCCGGCCCGGTTCAAGTCTTCCATGTGCCACCGGCCCCCTGGGCTCAGGGAGCACAGGTGGGGGGTATTCCGGCTGATGTCGTTGATGAGGGTGAGATCGATGGACAGGCCCGCCTCCCGGGCGATGGCCGGCAGATGAAGAACGGTGTTGGTGGAGCATCCCAGGGCCATGTCCACGGTGAGTGCGTTTCGAAAGGCCCTATCGGTCATGACTTTTCGGGGAGTGACTCCCTCTTCGAGGTTGGCCATCACCCGCATGCCGGCCTGCTTTGCCAGGCGTATCCGGGCGGAGTGTACCGCTGGAATGGTGCCGTTCCCCGGCAACCCCATGCCGATGGCTTCGGTGAGGCAGTTCATGGAGTTGGCGGTAAACATACCCGCGCAGGATCCGCAGGTGGGGCAGGCCGCCTCTTCGATCTCGGCCAGTTCGGCTTCGGTCATCTTCCCGGTTTTGACCTTTCCCACCGCCTCGAACACTGAGATGAGGTCGATTTTCTCTCCGCAGGCGGATCCCGGCCGCTCCCCGGCCAGCATCGGCCCCCCGCTGACCACAACGGTGGGAAGATCCAACCTGGCGGCGGCCATCAGCATCCCCGGGACGATCTTGTCGCAGTTGGTGATCATTACCAGGGCGTCGAAAGCGTGGGCAACAGCCATGACCTCGATGGTGTCGGCGATGAGCTCTCGGCTGCCCAGAGAGTAGCTCATCCCGACATGGTTCATGGCGATGCCATCGCAGACTCCGATCGTGCCGAATTCGACGGGAGTGCCACCGGCCATGGTGATGCCCGTCTTGACGGCACGGGCGATGCCGTCGAGGTGGGCGTGCCCGGGAATGATGGCGTTGGCGGCATTGGCAACCCCCACCAGCGGGCGACGGATTTCCTCGTCCGTGTAGCCGATGGCTTTGAACAATGATCGGTGGGGGGCCCGTTCAACCCCTTTTTTGGCAAGATCGCTCTTCATACCCGACAGCCTCCTTTGGTTCGTGAAAAAAAAATCCGCTATCAGCTGGGGGCTGATAACGGATTTGCCGGTTGCAGATTGGTGTCGACGTTAGGCCATTATCACCCCGTTGCCTCGTGGTAGACCGAGAGGGACGACCACGAGGTTAAGAATAAGGCCGATAATGATAATGTGAAAATCGTATGCGGACATCACCGTTTTTCTCTCTATTCGTTTCGAGTTCTGTTAACAACCGGTTGCGTGAAAGTCAACACCAAAATCAGAGGCGCCGGGCTCTGAACCGTTCCGGCGGATTGTCCTCAGGCTTCCGGGCTGGTTCCGTTGCCGTTGTCGAATGCGTCCGCCGATACTCTGAAGCCGCAGTCCTTGGAATGACAGGATAGAACGGTCCCGTCCCGTTTGGTGGTTTTTTCCAGCAGGAAATCCGCGCCGCAAACCGGGCAGGACTGGGCCACGGGTTTGTCCCAGGTGGCAAAGGAGCAGTCTGGGAAACGGTTGCATCCGAAGAACGTCTTCCCACGCTTGGATCTTCGCTCCACCAGCTCTCCCGAGCAGTCCTTTTCAGGGCAGCTCACTCCCGTGGTGGAACCGCCGGAGATCAGGGATCGGGTGTGTTTGCAGTCCGGGTAGCCGCTGCAGGCCAGAAACTCTCCATACCGGCCTCGTTTGAGAAGCATCGGTCGACCGCATTTGTCGCACTGTTGGTCCACGGCTTCCACACCGGTGGGTTCGAGAATCCGTATATTCCCCTTTTCATCCCGCACGTAATCGTTGGAATAGGTGCACTCCGGGTAGCCGCTGCAGGCGATGAAGGGCCCGTTTTTGCCGACCTTTACATGGAGTTCGAGATTGCAGCTGGGACAGTTCAGCCCCGTCTTCCGGCCGACCCCTTTGACATTGAGCATGCCGGTTTCGGCCTTGTCGAGGGTTTTTCTGAAAGGGGAGTAGAAGTCTTGTAGAATTTTCAAGGAGTCCACCTCGGACTGCTCGATACGGTCCAGGTGGGTTTCCATTCTGGCGGTGAATTCCACATCGAAGACATCCGGGAAGTTGTCTACGATGAGGTCGTTGACAATAAACCCAAGCTCGCTGGGGCGGAAGTATCCCTTGAGCATGTCCACATAGCCTTTGTCACGGATCGTCGACAGGATGGACGCATAGGTGCTGGGACGGCCGATGCCGTTTTCTTCGAGCTCCTTGACCAGCGACGCCTCCGAAAACCGGGGGGGAGGGGCGGTAAAATGCTGCTTCGGATCGAGGCGGTCAAGCCTTAGGACGGCGCCCTTGGCCAAATCGGGCAGTTGGGTTTTTTTCTTTTCCCGTTTGGCGTCCAATTCCTCGTCGACGGTTTGATACAGGGCCATGAAGCCGGGGAATTTCACAGAGGAGCCGGTGGCAGTGAACAGATAGGCTTCCGATGCGACGGAAAGGGTCAGTTGGTCGATCAGGGCTTGGGACATCTGGGAGGCCACGAAACGATCCCAGATCAGCTTGTAGAGCTTCAGCTGATCGGGGGTAAGATGCCCGGCCACCGCTTCGGGAGTATTTTCCACCGAGGTGGGTCGGATGGCCTCATGGGCATCCTGGGCCTTGTTCTTGTTTTTGAAGTAGCGGGGTTTCTCCAGGGCATAGTCGGCCCCGAAACGGGACCGGACATGGGCCAATGCGTCCTCGGCGGCCTCCGACGAGATGCGGGTGGAGTCGGTTCGCATGTAGGTGATCAGGCCGACCGGTTCTCCGGGGCCGAGGTCCAGGCCCTCGTAGAGCTGCTGGGCCACGGTCATGGTCTTGCGGGCCGAAAACCGCAGTTTCCGGATGGCTTCCTGCTGGAGTTTGCTGGTGGTGAAGGGGGGCTGGGGGTTGCGGCGGGTGGTTTTCCTCGTGACGGCTTGGACGGTGAACGGCGCGTCCTTGACCTCATCGATGATGTTCTTGACCGCCTCTTCGTTGGGAATGGTGATCTTCTCACCGTTTTTTCGGACCAGTTTGGCCTCGAATGCCGGCGGTGTGTCGCCTTCGACCGTGGCGGTGAGGCTCCAGTATTCCTCAGGGTCGAAGGCCTGAATCGCCCGCTCCCGCTCGCAGATGATCCGAACGGCCACCGATTGGACGCGCCCGGCGGACAATCCGCTTTTGACCTTCTTCCAAAGCAGGGGGGAAATCTGATAGCCCACCAGCCTGTCGAGGATGCGCCGGGTCTGCTGGGCTTCGTATTTGGCGCGGTTGAGATCTTCGGGATTGGCGATGGACTGCAGGATGGCGTTTTTGGTCAACTCATGGAAGAGCACCCGGTGAAACTGTCGGTCTTTTCGTTTCAGAACTTCTGCGGTGTGCCAGGCGATGGCCTCGCCCTCCCTGTCAGGGTCCGGTGCCAGATAGATGTCTTTGGCGTCGCCGGCGGCGGATTTGAGATTTTTGATCACCTTCTGCTTGCCGGGTATGGTCATGTATTTGGGCTTGAATCCGTTATCGATGTCAATGCCCATTTCCTTGCCGGGGAGATCGCGGATGTGGCCCACGGTGGCGGCCACGTCGTAGTCGTTTCCAAGGTATTTCTTGATAGTTCTGACCTTTGTCGGTGATTCGACGATGACAAGGGGTTTGGACACGGTGCATCCTCGCTGGTGACGGCATCGATCGGATCGATGTCATCGGTTGGTTTTGGAATAATGGTTGCCGGCAGACTGATGGACGGCGCCTTTTAACTCTAAATTCAGCAGTAGTCCCGACAACCGGCCGGCGGGCATGGCCAGCTTGCGCGCCAACTCGTCGAACTGCATCTCGCAGGGGCCTAAGGCTTCTAATATCCGGGCTTCTTCAGTCGTCACGGAGGGGGTGGGCATTTCCTGCGGATCCCCCCGGTGGTTGCTTGATACCGTTTCCTTGAGCATCGGCAGTTCCTCGAGAATATCCGACACCGATTCCACCAGGCAAGCGCCCTGCTTGATCAGGGCGTGGGTGCCGGTGCTCTTGAACGAATGGATGCTCCCCGGGACCGCGAAAACCTCTCGACCCTGGTCCAGGGCTGTTTTTGCGGTGATCAGGGAACCGCTCCGCAAAGTCGCCTCTACCACCACAACCCCCATGCCAAGTCCGCTGATGATGCGATTGCGCCGCGGAAAATGGTGCGGATCGGGCCCGGCCCCCATGGGAAACTCGGAGATCACCGCACCCGCACTGGCGATGCGCCGAAAGAGCCCCTTGTTTTCCGGCGGGTAAACGGTGTCCAACCCGCAGCCGGTCACCGCTATCGTTCGACCGCCCCCGTCGACCGCCCCCTCATGGGCGGCGGTGTCGATTCCCCGGGCCATGCCGCTGACGACGGTGATGCCCTCCCGGGCCAATTGCCGGCACAGGCGGCGGGTGGTGTCGATGCCGTAGGCGGTTGCGTTCCTCGAACCCACCACAGCCACCGCAGGCTCTTGAGTCTTGAGACGGCCGAGCACGTAAAGCATCGGCGGCGGATCGTCAATTTCCATCAAGAGGCTCGGGTAGTCGGCATCGGTCAGGGTCAAAATACGGCCTCCCACCGACGACACCCGTTTTACCTCCGACAGGAAATTTTCCGGAATCTTCTGGCGGTAGATCGCTTCCACCAGTTTCGGCGACATTCCCTGTATGCCAAGCAATACGTCCTTAGAAGCGGAAAACACCGATTCAGGAGTGCCGACAGCCGTTATGAGGCGCCTGAAGAGCAAATCACCGATGCCAGGTACCGCCTTCAGACGGAACCACGGCTCTAGTCGATCGACATCCAAGGGGATCGTCCCTCCTCGCGGACGGACAAATGGTGGCGGATGATTTCCAGGTTGTCAAGACAGCAGGCATCAGAGCGCCAAACCGGCGTCCCGTTGCCCGCAATGGCGGATACTGTCGTAACGCGCGCCCGGCTATCGGCGTTTGCGGCCCTGCCAGGCCAGAAGAATCGGGCTTGCGACGTACACCGATGAGTAGGTACCCACGGCCACCCCGACGATCAATGCAAAGGCGAAGTCGTGAATGATGCCTCCGCCCAGTACGAACAGCGCGACGATCACGATCAAGGTCGTCAGTGACGTCAAAATGGTCCTGCTCAGGGTCTGGTTGACGCTTTGATTGATTACGGCACCCATGCCCTGTTTGTGGTACTTTTTGAGATTCTCCCGAATCCGGTCGAACACGATGATGGTATCGTTCAGTGAATAGCCGATGATCGTGAGCAGTGCGGCAATAATGGGCAGGGTGAACTCCTTGTTAAAGAGGGAGAATATCCCCACCGTGATGGTCACGTCATGAATCAATGCGACGATGGCTCCCATGGCATATTTCAGCTCCAGGAACCAGAACAGGGCCAGAGAGACCAAAAGAGCGGTGCCGATGAGAAAAGGTATACTCACGTCAAAGAGCCTGAAAAAGTAGATGGCGGCGATGAGGGCCACGGCAACCACCCCGCTCAACAGCCATTTTAGCTCAAATCGGCCTGAGATGTAGATCGTGATGAACAACAGGGCGTAGAACATGGCAAAGAGGGCCTTTTCCCTGAGGTCTTTTCCGACCTGGGGGCCCACCATTTCGATCCGTCGAATCTCCGGCGCCTGCCCGAGGGTGTCTTCCATGGCCTTTTTGAGACGATCCGCAAATCCCGTTTCGGTGATCCCGGACATGTCGGTTCGGATCAGGTACTCATGGGCATTTTCCTCACCGAAGCTCTGCACGGCGTAGCTCTCGAGTCCCACCATGGACATGCCGTCTTTTATTTTCGGAATATCGGCAGCCTTTTCGAACTGGATCTGAATCAGGGTGCCGCCGGAAAAGTCGATGCCGAAGCGCGGCCCCCCGTGAACGATCAGGGAGGCGATGGAGATGAGAATCATCGCCGCGGATACTGTATAGGCGATTTTCCGCTTGCCGATGAAGTCGACGTTGATGTCCGGTTTGATGAACTGCATTGGCAGAGTCCTTTTGATACCTTCCCGGGCAGCGCT
>JASFIA010000053.1:0-9455 GCA_050122915.1 Desulfobacterales bacterium
TGAGCGCTTCCTCAGCCAAGGACTGTTTCAAGGTCTTCAAGGAAATGATCTCTGATTTGACCAGGAGGTAGCGGTCGCCGGCATTTCGAAAGATCGCCTCTTCGTAGGCGTCGGGGTTCAGCCCGTCCTTGACCATGGTTTTGAAAAAGTACTCCCGCTCGATGCCAAGCTTGTAGTCCCCTTTCTCCTTGAGGATGTTCAGGTAGTCCTTGACCAGTCCCATGATGACCTTGTCCGTTTCCACCAGAGAAAACTGGAAATTCCCGTGACTGTCCCGTTCGGTCAGAAGCCCTTCCTGAAAAAACTCGGGGAGATCGTTGAACAGTTCGTCGTCCCTGGCGTTCCAGATTCCGGAAGAGGTCTCTTTCCGGATGTCCCTTCCGAGTCGCCGGAGATAATCCAATTTGTCTTCCAGGCGGGGAAATGAGGAATGGAAATCACGGTCGTGGGTGCGGTTGTACTCGGCGATGATGGTGCTGAGCTTTATGATAAAGACTTGGATTTCGTTGATGAACTCCAGGACACCCTCGGGAATCACGAGGACACCGCAGTTTTTTCCCATGGCCGCTCGGCGGACGATGCCGTCGCAAATGACTCGGGAGAGGTGCCGAAGGGTGATGCCGAAGGCTGTAAAATCCGTCTCTCCTTTTTTGTCGGCCGTCGCGATGCGCCGGGGATCGACGTACTCGGCCAGATCTTCTCCAATCAAGGTCATGTTGGCATGGGTCTGCAGCGCCACCTCCAGGGCGAGATGGCTGGCCGATCTGCCCATGACCTTGCAGATGTGCCAGTACTTCCGATCCGAACTGCAGTCGTTGCAAAGATTGCTGATATCCTGAGAGAAGGCCCGGGCCGCCGAGTGAAACCCAAAGGAGATGGCACACAACAGGTTGCCGTCCGCATCCCGGACCTGAACGTCGCCGTCGATTGTCTTTGGCACGCCGATGACTTGCACACCGTCATCGATCATCTCCTCGGCAAGGAAAGCGGCATTGGTGTTGGAATCGTCTCCGCCGACGACGACGAGGGCATCCAAAGCAAGGTCCCGGCAGGTTTCTCTGGCCCGCTTCATCTTTTCCGCGCTGTCGATTTTGGTTCGGCCCGTTCGAATCATGGTAAACCCACCGAGATTTCGGTACTGATCGACCAGTTCCTCGGTAATGTCGACATATTCGCTTTCAATGATTCCGTCGGGTCCCATTAGAAAACCAAAGAGGCGGTTGTCGGGATTGGCCCTTTTAGCGGCATCGAAGAGTCCGGCAATGACATTGTGTCCCCCTGGGGCTGGGCCTCCGGAAAAGACAATTCCGATGCGCCTCGGCCGGCGGTAGCTTTCGGCCAGGTCATCCTCCGCCTGATCGATGCCCTTGACGATCTGTACCCGGTTGTCGATCAGATGGGGAAGCTGCCGACGGGCCTCGCCGTCGATCTCGAACCGGCAGCCGTTCACGTCATCGAGACGGGTGAAAGGGTGGTTGAACACCCGGCACTTGTGGGGCTGGAACGCCAGCCGCTCGACGAAACCGATGCTCTGATCGCTGATCGCCGTCTGGACTTCCTTCAGGCTCAGAAGGTCTTCGATACCGTGATGATTGGACTCGGTCATGCTGCCTCCCGCTGTCATTCGGGCGGACCGCCGGCGGTTCCTGTCGATTGAGTGACAACCGTCAGGATGACCAGAGCAGGCGACGCCATTAAAAAAAGAAGACGGTTACGAATCACCGAAGGAGCCCGTCGGCCGGTTGCCGAGAGTCCATCGATAATGCCGCCGACGAGAAGATATCATACTCGGCTCAGCAGGTTCAACGGATTTCCCTGAAACCGCTGATTCGGTCGGGTCTGAACCTTTCACACGATTCGAGAAACGGGTTTGCGATTTCGGTAATATGTGCTAATGAATACTATCTTTTTCTGGATTCGCCAATTGGCTGATGGCGCTACCGAAGGCGAAGCCGCTGACGGACATGGCCCAATGGACACTCACTCGATCTATTCACCGGCGCTCTTTTCCTGCTATAGTTCTTGGAGGCGTTCATGACCCGGCCCCGTCGGCACCGGCAACTGCCGGACTTCAGCTCCGATGCCAGTGAGCCGGATCGCACCCATCGAACTGTCTTACCGTCATCAACACCCACCCGCCCCCGGGCCTCCATGAATGGCATCGACATTCCGTCAATCCCCGGACGCCTGTCATCCATAGCGATTCGTTTAGCCGCGCCGGGAATGGATATACCCGCCTGCATCATCGGCAGGCAGAAACTCGCAATAGGAGCTGTCAAAAGGAGGAGAAGCATGAAGAAACAATTGGTAGTCGGTTTGGTTGCGTTGGTTGCGCTGTGCGCGTTTGCCCTTTCACCTGCTGTCGCCGACGATATCGAGTTGGCAAAGAAATCAACCATCGAAGACATTCAAAAGAGAGGCTCTCTGCGGGTCGGACTCGAGGCGGGTTATCTGCCCTTCGAGATGGCGGACAAACAAGGCAATTTCATCGGTTTCGATGTGGACATGGCCAAAGAAATGGCCAAGGCCATGGGGGTGAAGCTTGAAATCGTCAATACTGCCTGGGACGGCATCATCCCGGCCCTGGTCACGAAAAAATTCGACATCATCATGAGCGGCATGACCGTTACCCAGGAACGCAACCTCAAGATCAACTTCGCCGATCCGTATATCATCGTCGGTCAGACCATCCTTCTGAACAAGAAGCATGAAGGCGTCGTCAAATCCTACAAGGATCTCAACGATCCCAAATACATCGTCACCTCCAAGCTCGGGACCACCGGCGAACAGGCCATCAAGCGCCTGATCCCCAAGGCCACCTACAAGTCCTTCGAGGTTGAATCCGAAGCTGCCTTGGAAGTGCAAACGGGCAAGGCCGATGCCACCGTGTACGATCTGCCTTTCTGTGTCGTCTTTATGGCGCAACAGGGCGGCAAAAACATGATCCTCCTGGATGAGCCCTTCACCTTTGAGCCCCTGGCCTGGGCCATCCGCAAGGGTGATCCTGATTTTTTAAACTGGCTCAACAACTTTCTGCGGCAAGTCAAAAACGACGGCCGTTATGATGACATTTACAACCGCTGGATCAAGAGCACCGATTGGATTAAAGACGTGCAATAGGCCATTCATTAGGGGCAGTTTGCACGGACACGGTTGCTGTATTGGAGCGCTTCGCCGCTTCCCGGCAGAGCAGCAGAAAAGATGCAGCGAAGCGCTCCTCCGTCCAAGGGGCGGCTCCACCGTCGACGGTCATCCCAATTAGATCCGTCTTGATCCCAGCCATGAGATGCCGATGAGAAAAACATCGAACACGCGCCGCTCGATGCCGCCATGGAAATACTATTCATGGATGGGCGTCTTTTTTGTACTCCTCTTTTCGGTGGTTCTTCTAGTCTATGTCGCCACCATTCGAATCGACTATACGTGGAGTTGGTACAAAGTACCAAGCGCTTTCATCACCCACCAGCAGATCGAGATCACTGCAGAGATGGATGGCAAGGTGACCCGCATCGAACGCAAGAACGGCGAAGCGGTGGTCACCATCGAGAATGAAGACGAGAGTCAAGCGGTCACCGTACCGGCCGACGATATCCGGGTGAATGAAAACGATCTGATTTACTACGGAGACCCCCTGGCCGCCTATTACAAATGGCAGCCGGGTATTATGCTGCAAGGGCTTTGGATCACGCTAAAGGTCAGCTTGTTTGCGATCATACTTGGCGTCCTCATCGGTGTCATCGGTGGCATCGCCCGCATATCAGACAATCCTGCCCTCAAATGGTCGGCCATTACCTATGTTGAAATTATCCGCGGCTCCCCGCTGCTGGTGCAGATTTTTATCTGGTATTTCGTTCTGGGTACGATGGTCAATCAACTGCTGACATCCTATGGGATGAGCGAAGTTCCCAGCCTCTGGTATGGCGTGGCGGCGTTGGCTTGCTTTACCGGTGCATATGTCACCGAAATCGTCCGCTCCGGCATTCAGTCCATCCACCGAGGCCAGACCGAAGCAGCGCGGTCTCTTGGCATGAGTTATGGACAATGCATGCGTCACGTTGTTTTGCCCCAGGCCCTGCGCCGGATACTGCCGCCCCTGGCCGGCCAGTTCATCAGCCTCATCAAGGATTCCTCCCTGCTGGGCATCATCGCCGTGCGCGAGTTGCTCAAGGCCACCCGGGAGGTCGTTACCACCCAACTCAACCCATTTGAAATGTTTTTTACCGCTGCAGCCCTTTATCTGGTCATCACCTTTGCGCTTTCCATGTTTGTACAATATCTAGAGAGAAAGACGGCCGCCTCATGATCGAAGTACGTAATATATCCAAGACCTTCTTCGTACCTCATAAGGTTCCGGCGCTAGTGAACATCTCGTACGAAATCAGCGCCGGCGAGGTGGTCGTGGTCATCGGCCCCTCGGGTTCCGGCAAAAGCACTTTTCTGCGATGCCTCAACCACCTGGAAACGGCCGACGAGGGGCACATCTTCATCGACGGCATCGATATTCTGGACCGCAAGACGAACATCAACAAGGTGCGGGCAGAGGTGGGAATGGTGTTTCAGTCCTTCAACCTGTTTCCCCACAAGACCGTTTTTGAAAATATCACCTTGGCCCAGACCGTTGTCCGCAAGCGACCGAAGGCCGAAGCCGCCAAGAAGGCCAACATGCTGCTGGAGAAGGTCGGCATCAAAGACAAGGCCAATGCCTATCCGGACAACCTCTCCGGGGGACAGCAGCAACGGGTGGCCATCGCCCGGGCCCTGGCCATGGATCCGAAGGTGATGCTTTTCGACGAACCGACCTCCGCCCTCGACCCCGAAATGATCGGGGAGGTCCTGGATGTCATGAAGACCCTTGCCCGGGAGGGCATGACCATGGTGGTGGTCACCCATGAAATGGGATTTGCGAGAGAAGTGGCCGACCGGGTGATCTTCATGGACGAAGGACGCATTGTGGAAGAGGGCACGCCGGAGCACTTTTTCACCTCTCCCACCCAAGATCGGACAAAACTGTTCCTCAGTCAAATCCTCTGATCTTCGGTCGGCACGTCCTGCCAGCGGGGCCGAAAATCCATATCCGGGCGCAGCCGCCGTCCACAGCCCTCCATTCCAAAGCGATGGGTAGCCGCCCGTTTTATCGGGATGGGTTATCCCGGCAACCCACCTGTGCACCAAATACCACATCTTGTGCCCAAAAACATATCTCACCCCCCTCTGTTGTGTTTATCCTTTACGCGGACGCCAGATTCTGATAGGGTGGCGCAAACTTGGTCACCGGTGCTCCCGACTGATCCGACGATGGCCTCGACGCCTGACAGGGACACGCCTTCCGCAGTCAATCCGCCATTTGGGCAACCCGATCCGAATCCTATTCGGAACCAGCGACAGCACCAGAGCCTGCCTTGTGTAGGCTCTGAGTCGATTGGCCATCCGCTGAGGGCAACGGGTAAGGCTCAGAAGCAAAAAGCGGCGGGGCAAGGCAATCGTCCACACGGTTTAACACAGGGTTTAGGGAATGAAACTCAAAAAACTTGAAATCAACGGCTTCAAATCCTTTATCGATAAAGCGTCCATCTCGTTTCCCTCCGGCATCTCGGCAGTGGTGGGCCCCAACGGATGCGGCAAAAGCAACATACTGGATGCCCTCAGATGGGTGATGGGCGAGCAGAGCGTCAAACAGCTCCGGGGGAAGTCCATGGAAGATATCATCTTTGCCGGTGCGAGCGGCAAGCCCCCCACCAATCTGGCTGAAGTCAGCCTGACTCTCCTCAACGACAACGGTTCGGCCCCGGAAGAATGGCGTGATTACTCAGAGATCATGATCACCCGGCGGCTTTACCGTTCAGGGGAAAGCGCCTATTTCATCAACAAGCAGCCCTGCCGGTTGAAGGACATTCTCAATGTGTTCCTCGGCAGCGGTCTTGGGGCCAAGTCCTACGCCATCATTCAGCAGGGCAACATCGGAGCCATCACCGACGCCGGCCCCGATGAACGCCGGCTTTTCATTGAGGAGGCCGCCGGGGTCACCCGCTTCAAGCAGCGACGAACGGAGGCGCTCCGAAAGCTCAATGCCACCAACCAGAATCTCTACCGCCTCAACGACATTGTATCGGAAATCAAGCGCCAGATGTCTGGCCTCAAGCGACAGGCCAGAAAAGCCGAACTCTACAACTCCTTCCAGGAACGGATCAAGGATCTCGACGTGCGCCTGTCGATTCACCGCTTCGACGAATTCACCCGGCACTACGACGATGCCCGGAACCGTCTGATGCAGTTGAAGGACGTCGACCTGAGCCACGCCAACACCATCAATACAATCGATGCGGCCGTCGAAGATATCAAGCTCCGTCGCTTTCAGAAAAGCCAGGAAGTGGCCGAGCAGAGATCCCGCCAATTCGACCTCCAGCGCTCCATCGACAAACTCGAATCGGGACTGTCCCACATGACTGGCGATGGGGAGCGCTTGTCCGCAGAGATCGGTGCGTTGGAGGAGACTCGGGGACAGTTGGCAGGGAAAAACACCAAGATTGCAGAGGATATCGTCGAGGTCGACCAACAGAAGACCGCCATCGAGTCCGATATCCTGGACATCCGGAAAACATTGGAGCGGGAGCAGACCCAATCGACAGATCTGGCTAATCATTTCGACACATTGAAGCGTCGACTCGACGCGGACAAGAATCGGCTGATGGAACTCGTGGCCCAGGAAGCCAAGGTGACCAACATTCACCTGAACGCTCAAAACAACAAGGAAAGCCTCAAGCGCCGCCTAAAGCGAATCGATGAAGAAGTCGTTCAGGCAAGCCGGTCGGTCGTCGACCACACTGCCGCAGAAAGGGAGCGTCGGGAGTCATTGGCTGTCGTCAGACGGGATCTCGATCAGCTGGACACCCGGCTAACCGACATCCGTGCGCGCCTGGAGGTAAAAGGCAAGGCCCTCTCCACCCAGGTCAAGACCGTTCACACCCTGGAGTTGGAAAGGGGAGACATCCGGTCCAGATATCAGGCCCTAAAAAAAATGGAAACCAATCTCGACTGGTACCGAGACGGCGTCAAAGCGATTTTGAAGGTCTCCGGAGACAACGCCACGAGATTGCCTGGAGTACGGGGCATCGTCGCCGATGCCCTCCAGCCCGAACCGGGGTACGAAGCGGCCGTGGAGGCCGCACTGGGCGAATGGCTTCAGTTCGTGATGGTGGACGACCAGAGCACCGGTCTCGAAGCGATGACGTTTCTTCAATCCCGATCAGCAGGCCGGTGCGGGTTCGTCCCCCTGGCGTCGGTGCGGGGAATGGACGCTCACAATTCGCTGGAACTGCCTTCCGGAACGAGCCGCCTGCTCGATCATGTGACGGTAGCCCCGGAATATCAAACCGCCGCGGAGGCACTGCTGGGCCATGTGGTGGTGGCGGAGTCCGCGTCGGCAGCCGTTCTTCTATTCAACCAGAACGGCGCCGTGCGATCCCTTGTCACTGTTTCCGGCGACGTGGTCACTCACCAGGGGTTGATGTCCGGGGGCGGTGCGGAAAAACTTTCCGGGATTCTTGAGAAAAAGCAGGAAATCCACCAACTGGAGGAATCCCTGGCAGTCATGGACCACCGTGTGACGGATGCAAGGGGGCACCAGGACCTGTTGGAGACGGAAACCCGCCATCTTGAAATCGACCTCCAAGGACTCGTCGAAGAGAGAAACACTCTATCCCAGGATGTCATGGAAGAGGAGCAGCGCCTCTACAAGGCGACGGAAGATCTCAAGAACGCCCGGCGCCGCCTGGAAATCGTTCAACTCGAGCAGGAGCAGCTCCTTGGAGAAGAAAGCGACATCGACGACGAGATCGCCCGTCATCACGAGCTTCTCGCTCAAGTGTCTTCTGAGGTGAAGGCGGCTCAAGACCAGGTGAGCAGCAACAGTGTCGAGAGCCAGACCCTTGCCAGACAGATGGAGGCCTTCAATCAGAAGGTCACGGACATCAAGCTGCAACTAACCGCCATGAACGCCAAGCTGGAAAGCAGCGCCAGCACCCTCAGGCGTCTTAAAGAATTTCAGGAAGATGGAAGTAAACGCTACAACGATCTCCTCGAAGAAGTCGCCGCCAAAAAGAATCGATTGGCAGGAATTCGACAAAAATCCCGAGACGACCGGGAGACCCTGGCCCTGCGCTACGACGAATTGAACCAACTGACCCAGCATCTTGAATTGAACGAGGTCGAGTATCAGGAGATCGACCATCGCCTGAAGGAGAGGGATGCGGAAATTGCCGAGCTGAAGACCCGTCGCGAGAAGACGCTAGAAAACCTTCGACTGCTGGAATTGGAGGCGTCCGAGCTCAATCTCAAAAGGGAGAACATCTCTCAGCGGATCGAGGAGCGATACCACAGGCCGTTGATTCAGTTCAAAGCCGATCTGCCGGTTGGGGAAGGCGACAATGACTGGACGGTAGAAGCCATGGAGGCGGAACTGGAGCGATGCCGGAAAAAGATCGCCGCCATCCAAGACGTCAACCTGGGAGCCATCAAGGAGTACGAGCAGCTAAAAACCCGATTTGATTTCCTGTGCGCCCAGCGGGACGATCTCAACCAGGCCATTGAAGATCTTCACAAGGTTATCCGGAAAATCAACCGGATCACCCAGGAACGGTTCCTCGACACACTCAACCAGGTCAACGAAAAACTGGTCGAGGTGTTCCCACGACTGTTTCAGGGAGGGTCGGCCAAACTGGTCATGACCGATCCCTCCCAGCCCCTGGACACCGGCGTCGAATTCATGATCCATCCCCCGGGTAAACAGCTCACCCGCATGAGTTTGCTCTCCGGGGGGGAGAAGGCGCTTTCCGCCATTGCGTTCATTTTCTCCATCTTTCTGATGCGGCCGACCTCCTTTTGTCTGCTGGACGAGATCGACGCTCCCCTCGATGACGCCAATGTCTCGCGCTTCAACAATCTGCTGAAAACCATCGGCGAAAACTCCCAAATAATCATGATTACCCACAACAAACGCAGTATGGAATTTGCCGACACCCTTTTCGGAATCACCATGGAAAAAAAGGGCATTTCCAAAGTGGTGTCGGTCAATCTTGAATCCTCTGCGGCTTGATAGTCGACCTTCCCATTGATCCCGAACGCCTCACTGCCGAATCCGCCGTCTGCCTCGACGGCAATGGATCGAGCGGCCTAATTCAGAAGCGGCCGGTTGCAATTCCGGTGGTTCCGTTTTATGGATACACGGCATGCAGGCTTCCGATCAATCCCGTTGAGTACCGATGCTCCGAAACGCCCCCATGACCGCCGCATCGAAGCACATGGAAAACCGGCTTCCGCCGGAGGGGCCGGCTGCCGGCGATCCGCCAGAAGATGATCTTCATCCGGCAGCTTGGGGGGCCTGACCACGCTCAGGGGGACCAACCGATCATGATCACCGAAATCAAAGGCTCAAACCATGGCACTGAAGTGGTTTAAAA
>JASFIA010000054.1:0-9409 GCA_050122915.1 Desulfobacterales bacterium
CATCGGTCAATTCCATCGACAGCGTCAGGCGTTCCGTGCGGACCCTGCCGATGGGAGGCAGCGCCGAGATGAATTGTGAAAGAGACCCCATGGGTTATTCTCCGGCCCCAAGGGGGCCCAGCTGTAAAAAGTTCTCGATGATCCGGTGACCGTTTTCCGTCAGAAAGCTCTCGGGGTGGAACTGAACCCCATGGAGGGGGAAGTGTCGGTGGGATAGACCCATGACCACCCCGTCGCTGCTGTGGGCCGTTACCGACAGTGCATCGGAAATATCGGCGGCGGCGAGGGAATGATACCGGGCCGCCTTGAATGGATTGGGCACGCCGTCGAAAATTCCCTCAGCGGTGTGGGTGACGGCGCTCGTTTTACCGTGAACCGGAACCGGAGCCCTGACCGTCCGACCCCCGAACGCCTCGTTCATGCACTGAAGCCCGAGACAGACCCCCAATACCGGTATCTGGCGGTGCAAATCACGGATCAGAGGAATGGAGATGCCGGCGTGGCTGGGGCTTTTTGGGCCAGGGCTGATCAGAAGATAGTGGGGAGAAAGGGCTGCGGCCTCCCCCGGGCTGAGAGCGTCACTTCGGTAGACCCGGATGTCCAAGGGGTAGGCCATGAACATTTGGACCAGGTTATAGGTAAAGGAATCGAAATTGTCGATCACCAGTAGTCGAAACACCACATCCTCCGCATCTATCCCCTTGGCCTGCGGGACCTAAAAAAAAGCAGGCGCCACCCCTATTGAGTCTGGGTGGCGCCTGCCTGACATAACTCAAGATATCGATGACGTTGATGGACTGCATCCACGTCGACGGTGTTCCTGGCTGGATGTAGCGCAAATTATCCACCGGGTCAAGGCGGGTGGGCTGCTTGCAATACCCTGTCGAACGCCATATAAAGGCGCAAGCCTTCATCCGGCCGGCACTGATGCGGCCACCGGACCTGTCGAGGGCTGGTTGATGCGCGTCCTGCACTGCCTCGAACCGCGTCCACCCCTTTTTTTGATCCGGAGCAGAAAGGATGGCCAGGAGCATGGGAAAATCCAGGCGCCGCCAGCCCCACGATCGGTTTTTGACGGCACTGGTCGCCAATCGTGACGGGCAAATCGTCGAGCTCGAGGGGTTTGCGGCCGTCGGCAGGGATGGGCCTCTGATGGAGCCGTTGTCCCTGAAATCCACCATGCCCACCCCACACGGGTCGGAGGTCATGTGGCTGCCGGACCGCCGACCCATTGTTTTTGATTTGGAGTCCCGTCAATTCGTCGAATTGGATGAAGACCCCTACCGCACCGGGTCGCCGGTATATCCGGTTGCTGCTTTCAATTCCCCCGGATATGTGACCACCCATGTGTCGGCATACAGGGAGACGAGAGCCGCGGCCGTGCTGCCGCTGTTTTCCTACGGAGCGGTCGGTTGGCATGGCGACGGCTTCCGGTCGACCCTCATCCAGGTGGACACGGAACCCCGCCAGGATCTCCGGTTCATGGATCCGTCCGATGTGGAAAGGGGGATCCGGCGGCTGCGACGGGAACTGCCCGGCAACCGACTTCGGGCCCATCTTGAAAAATGCGCCCTGACCTATGGCTGTCCGGCGGGGAAAAATTTTTTTCTGGGTCGCTACGAGGCGCCGTTGCCGACCTCCAGACGATGCAACGCCCGGTGCTTGGGCTGTCTGTCCTTTCAGGAAAACAGTCTCATCCGTAGCAGCCAGGATCGCATCGATTTTACCCCGACACCCGATGAAATTGCCGGCGTCGCCCTGGCGCATATTGGGCGTGTCCCCGGAGGGGTGGTGAGTTTCGGTCAGGGTTGCGAGGGAGACCCCCTGCTGGCTGCCCATGTTATCGAACCCGCGATCCGCAGGATCCGACAGGGATCCCCTCTGGGAACCATCAATCTGAACACCAACGCAAGCCGGCCGGATGTGGTGGCATCGTTGTTCGAGGCCGGGCTGGACAGCATGCGTGTCAGCATGAACAGCGTCAGGGAAGCCTGCTACAATGCCTATTTTCAGCCCAACGGCTACGGTTTTGCCGATGTGCTGGCCTCCATCGACCGGGCCATGGCCATGGGAGGTGCGGTATCATTGAACTACCTCAACCAGCCGGGGGTCACGGACACCCCTGAGGAGCGGGACGCCCTCCTTCGATTTTTGGACCGGCATCCGGTGCAAATGATTCAGTGGCGGAATCTCAACTACGATCCTGTCCGCTACCGGGATGCCATGATGGCGGCGGCACCATTGGGGACACCGATCGGCATGGCGAACGTTCTGAACGACATCCGGAATCGGCATCCGACCCTCCTCTTCGGATATTTCAACCCGACCAGAGAAATCCTGGCATCGGTCCTCGGCACCCGGAGGCCTCACCGGAGCCATGAGGAGAGGCGAGCGTCCTCACCCAAAGAAAGGCCGGTTGACAACCGATGACCTGGATTGAATGCAAAGTGACCTATGATAGCAACCCGGGCTTGGCCGCGGCGGAGCTTATTGCCGATGTTTTCTACCAGTTCGGGGTCAAGGGCGTCGTGATGGAGGACCCGGGCGAGCCGGTTCCCGAGGACCATGCCGTGGGCGAACGCAAGGGTCCCGAGGGTCACTCGGTCTCCGGCTTTTTCCCAGGGGGAACCGACGCGATCGCCGGGTTCGAAACCGCCCTTCGGGAGCTTTCCGTCAGAGCCGGCGTCCGGGTTTCCCTCCAGACCCGGTCGGTGGAGGATGAGGACTGGGCCGAGTCCTGGAAGGTCTTTTTTTTCCCCGAAAGGATCGGTTCCAGTCTGGTGGTCAAACCCAGCTGGAGGGCCTTTGACGGAGCCGCTGCCGACCTTGTTGTCGACATCGATCCGGGAATGGCCTTCGGCACGGGAACCCATCCGACAACCCGCATGTGCCTCTGCCTGCTCGAACGCCATCTGAAGCCGGGTCAGCACGTTCTCGATGTAGGAACCGGTTCCGGGATTCTGATGGTGGCGGCGTTCCGCCTCGGCGCAGCCAGGGTGGACGGGATCGATATCGACGAGACGGCTCTCGCCATCGCCAGGGAAAACCTGGATCGCAACAAGATACCGGGGGCGAGTTATGGACTGCACCGCGGCCCTCTGGCCGGCAGTGCCTTGGGTCCCTGTGATATTGTCGTGGCCAATATTCTGGCAGAGGTGATCGTCGATCTCGTGGGGGATATCGCTTCAGTGGTCCGGGATGGGGGACTTTTTATCGGGTCCGGCATCATTCCGGACCGTCTCGACACCGTGACTAGGGCGCTGACGGCGGCAGGATTTGTCGATCTATCTGTCGAAACTCAGGATCAGTGGGTGGCGGTCACCGCCAAACGCCACGGGGGGGGCTGACCCCTCCAGCATCCGCTTCCGGCGCTTTCTCCACCGGCGCCATCATACGTTACGGGGGACAGTGTTGTCGGGGATACAGGAAATACTGCTGATTGTCGCATTGATTCTGGGCATCTTCTTTTTGCCGCGTCTGCTGCCGTCCCGAAAGGCCGTTCAAGCCCCACCCCGCCGGCGCCCGATGCCTGGCGGCATGCGGATGGCCATTGTGGTCAGCATCCTGTGGCCTGCCGCCTCGGCCGCCTATCTTCAGCCCTGGCAGGGTGGACTTTTCCGCTTCTTGTACATTGCTCTTGGGCCGCTGGCCATCGGGTGGTCCCTGTGGTGGATCAAACGGGGCTACCGGGAGTCCCGAAGATCTTGATCCCTAGTCGGGATCGGTATTTCCCTCCAGGTAGCGCTTGAGATAACGTGCTGTATGGGATCGGCCGGCCTTTCCCAACATCCGCTCCGGCGTTCCCCTGGCGACGATTTGCCCCCCTCCTGCGCCTCCTTCAGGCCCCACATCAATGATGTAGTCGGCGGCTCTGATGACGTCCATGTTGTGTTCGATCACAGCCACCGTGTTGTCTCTATCCACCAAATCCTGAAGAACCGTCAGCAACAGTTCCACATCGGAGCGGTGGAGTCCGGTGGTGGGTTCGTCAAGGACAAAAAGGGTATGTCCGGAACCGGGGGATGCCAGTTCTCTCGCCAGCTTCATCCTCTGGGCCTCGCCCCCGGACAGGGTCGGGCTGGGCTGGCCGAGTTTGAGATAGCCGAGACCGATCGTGCAGACGAATTCAACAGGGCGTCGAATGGCTGGAACGGCGCTGAAAAATCTCAGGGCTTGGGCGAAGGACATGTTCAGAACGTCTGCGATGGTCTGGCCGCGGTAGCTAACGGAAAGGGTGTCGGTATTGAAACGGCTGCCGCGGCAGGCGTCGCAGGGAACATAAACATCGGGTAAGAAGCTCATTTTTACCTTCGGCTGCCCCTGCCCCTTGCAGGCATCGCAGCGGCCGCCGTCGATGTTGAAGGAAAAGCGCCCGGGCTCGTACCCCCGTGATTTTGCTTCCGGCGTCATGGAAAACAGCCGGCGAATGTCCGTCAGGAAGCCCACATAGGATGCCGGCACCGACCGGGGGGTTTTGCCGATCGGGCTGTGGTCGACCTCGACGATCCGCTGTATGGCCGTCCAACCGGTCACACGCCGACAGGACCCGGCAGGATCCGAGCGTCCCAGGATGTGGTTGCGGACGTTTTTGTAGACGGTTTCCTTGAGCAGGGACGATTTCCCCGAACCGGATACCCCCGACAGGGCGATTAGGCATCCGAGGGGAAAGCCCACACTGATATTTTTAAGGTTATGGGTTCGGGCATTGTGGACCGTCAGCATTTTTCTCTTGTTAATGGGCCGGTTTTTGGAGGTGATTCGTCGCCGACCCCCTTCGAGGAAGGCCCCGGTTACCGATTCCGGTGTTTGCTTGAGGATCCCCACCGATCCCGTTGCCACGACAGCCCCCCCGAGTTCTCCGGCCCCGGGGCCGAGGTCGATGACCGCATCCGCGGCCCGAATGGTCTCCTCGTCGTGTTCGACGACGATCACGGTATTGCCCCGGTCCCGCAGATCGGTCAAGGCTTTCACGAGGACGGTGTTGTCCCGGGGGTGGAGTCCGATGGTCGGCTCGTCCAGAACATAGGTGACGCCCCTCAGGTTCGACCCCAGCTGTGCGGCCAGCCGCACCCGCTGGGCTTCGCCGCCGGATAGGGTGTTCCCGCTTCTGGAAAGCGCCAAGTAGGAGAGCCCCAGTCGGTTGATCAGGGAGAGCCTGCCGGTGATTTCGGCGATGACCGGCATGGCGATGGGGGATTGATCCACAGGAAAGCGGAGTTTCTTGAGGGTCTTGTCGAGATCTGAAGGCGGCATTTGTACCATGTCCCATATGGACAGGCCATCGATTTTCACCCCCAATGCTTCCGGACGAAGCCGACTGCCTTCGCAAACCGGGCATTTCCGGTCTGCCGTCTCTCCCCCGTCGGCCGTCTCACCGAGTCCGTCACATTCTCCACAGGCTCCGTGGCTGCTGTTGAAAGAAAACAGTCTCGGATCCTTGGCCGTTACCCCGATGCCGCAGGTGGGACACACGCCATAGCGACTGTAGAGATGGTCTTCTCCCCCGTGGCGGACGATCAGGCTCCCCTCACCTTGGTCAAGGGCGAGACGCACGGTGTCGTCGATAGTGCCGCTGTTCGACCTGCCGATCACAATCTCCACGGTGTGCTCGTGGTAGCGGCTGAGACGCATCCCGTTTTCGATGGGCAGAATGTCTCCATCAATACGGGCCTCCCGGAACCCGTCCTTGAGCGCCTTCGAGAAGATATCCTTGTGGTACCCTTTTCTTCCAGACACCTTGGGCGCCAGGAGCCGGCTTCGTTTGCGGCCGAACCGCTTTCGGATTTCTTCGATCAGCGCGTCTTCGGAACGGGTCGTTAGGGGCCGGTCGCATCCCAGACAATGCTGTACCCCCAGTTTGCTGTAGAGCAGTCGGAGAAAATGATAGATTTCGGTCAGGGTGGCCACCGTTGACCGCCGGCTTGAGTGGCTGACCCGCTGTTCGATGGCGACGGTCGGGGCGAGGCCGGTGACAAGATCCACATCGGGGCGCTCCAGTATCTTCATATACTGGCGGACGTAAGGAGCGAGGCTTTCCAGGTATCGTCGCTGGCCTTCGGCAAAAATAATATCGAAGGCCAGTGTCGATTTGCCCGAGCCTGACACGCCGGTAAGGGCCACGAACCGCTGATGGGGGATGTCCAGGGCGATATTTTTGAGATTGTGCTCGCGAGCCCCATTGATGGAGATGGCGGCGGCCGCTTTTCCGAAGTCAGTCGTTGTCTCTCGAACGTCTGCGGTAGTGGACATGGTGAAGGACCGGAAGTCCAAATAAGACGACAGAAAGGCCCCGGTGTGGGATTCCGGCACGGAAACCAGGGCCTCGGGGGGTCCTTCGGCAACAACCAACCCCCCCTTGTCCCCGCCTTCCGGACCCAGATCGATAACCCAATCCGCCGCCTTCACCACATCCATATTGTGTTCGATGACGAGGACCGTGTCTCCGGCGTCCACGAGGGATTGCATGGCCTTCAGGAGAGTGGCGATGTCATCGAAATGCAGGCCGGTAGTGGGTTCGTCGAAAATGAGCAGCCGTGTTTTTCCGGGGGGGGGCTTCTTTTCAGACAGAAACCGGGACAGTTTGAGCCGCTGGGCCTCTCCCCCGGAAAACGTGTTGATGGGCTGGCCAAGGCGGATGTAGCCGAGACCCACCAGGGTAAGGGGGCCCAGGGCGGCTTCGACGGCTTTCCTTCCGCGGAACAGTTCCAATGCTTCGCTGACGGTGAGGTTCAAGATATCATCGACGCTCTTCCCCCGGTAGCGGATGGCCAGCACTTCAGGCTTGAACCGCCGCCCCTTGCAGTCGGGACAACTGATATAGACATCGGACAGAAACTGCATCTCTACTTTTTCAAAGCCGTCTCCTTTGCAGGTCTCACAGCGCCCCCCGGAAATATTGAACGAAAAGGTGCCGGGACCGAATCCCCTCTCTTTTGCATCCGGTGTCTCGGCCAGAAGCTGACGGACTGGCGACATGGCACCCGTATAGGTAAGAACATTGGCCCTCGGCGTCCGACCGATACCCCGCTGGTCCACCAGGGCCACATCCGAAAGAAGGGAACTCCCCAGCAGCCGCCTGTGAGCACCCGGTCTGCCCACGTCGACACCGAGAGACCGAGCTGCCGCCTTGAAAAGGATGTCCTCGGCCAATGTAGATTTTCCGGAGCCTGAGACCCCCGTGAGACAGACGAAAAGCCCCAGGGGGATGCCGACGTCAATGGACTTCAGGTTGTTGGCGGCGGCGCCTTTTATCGACAGCCAATGGTCGGATCGCGGCGGTCGTCGGGTTGCGGGCACTTCGATACGGCGTTTACCGGTCAGATAGCCGCCGGTGGGCGATCCATCGACCTGGCCGGTGGGGCCGAAATACATGACCTGGCCGCCTTTTTCGCCGGCGCCGGGCCCCATGTCCATAAGAAAATCGCTTTCCTTTATGATTTCGGGATCGTGTTCGACCACGACGACGGTGTTTCGTTGATCCCGGAGCCGCTTCAATAGTCGAATCAGGCGCCGATTGTCCCTTGGATGAAGACCGATGCTGGGTTCGTCAAGCACATAGAGGGTGTTCACCAGTGAGGATCCCAGTGCCGATGCGAGGGCCACCCGCTGAACTTCCCCTCCGGACAGGGTTCTGGACTGTCGGTCGATGGTCAAGTACCCCAAACCGACGTCTTGAAGGTAGCGGATCCGGGCCTTGATTTCGTCCAGAACCATTCGGTCCGCTTCGTCCTGGGGAAGGGCGTCCATCGCATCGAAATAGGTGCCGGCACGATCGATATCCATGGCATATATATCCGCGATCGTGCATCCGTTGATGCGATAGAGAAGGGTTTCCGGCTTGAACCGGGCGCCTTTGCAGTCTTTGCAGACGTCGTAGCTGCGGTATCGGGACAGGAAGACACGAACCGGCATTTTGTATGTTTTGCTCTCCAACCATTTAAAGAAGCCCCGGATCCCGTAGTAGTCGTCGGTTCCGTCGATGATCGACTGCTGCTGCATCGTCGACAGGGAGTGGAAAGGGACATCGGTCGGGATCTTCATGCGCCCGCAGAACTCCATGAGGTCGGTATACTCCGCCCTGGGATTGGAATAGCGGTGTCCCCAGGGTTTGACGGCACCGTCTTTCAAGGAAAGGGAGGGCTCCGGGATGATAAGTTCCATGTCGATGCCGATGGTGCGCCCGAACCCCCTGCAGGTATCGCAGGCGCCTATGGGGCTGTTGAAGGAGAACATGTTCGGCAGGGGGGCGGAGTAGTCCAATTGGCACCGGGGGCACTCCAGCCGGCTGCTGAAGGACAGCTCGGCTTGGCCGGCCAGGTGTACCGTCAAGCGGCCTTTTCCAAACCGGTAGGCCATTTCGATGGAATCGATGACCCTCTGGCGTTCATTGTCGCGGAGAACCAGGCGGTCCACCAATACCTCGATGGTTTCCGGCAGATGTTCAGGATTGAGTGCCATAAGGTCGACAACACGTCCGCCGATGTAGCATCTGTCGAAACCCAGGCGGACCAAGTGGCGAAAGGGGTGTTCGGCCCCGTCGATATCCGGCAGCCGCGACGGATAGGAGAAGGTGATGACGGCACGGGTGCCTTCCGGCTGAGCGTTCAGACGATGCCAAACGCGGGCCGGCGTTTCAACAGTGACCGGAACTCCGCAGGAAGCGCAGTGCAGGATCCCCAGGCGTGGGAAGAGAAGCTTGACGTAGTCGGTGATCTCGGTCATGGTTCCCACCGTGGAGCGGGAGGTGCGAACCGGGTCTTTCTGGTCGATGGCGATCGCCGGGGGAATGCCTCTGATTTCTTTCACCCGGGGTCGGTCCATTCGGTCCATGAACTGGCGGGCATAGGGTGAGAAGGTTTCAACGTACCGACGCTGGCCTTCCGCATAAAGGGTGTCGATGGCAAGGGAGGATTTTCCCGAACCGCTGACGCCACTGATGACCGTCAACCGGTTGAGGGGAATATAAAGGTCCAGGTCTTTTAGGTTGTTCTGACGAGCGCCTATGATTTCAATGGATGGCACGTTCATGGTTTCTCCGGGTGCTGTTTTCTGCTCCAGGGCGACAGGCGGCGTTTGTCATTGAACCCCCGTTGGTTTCCTGCCGGCTCCGGCTTGACAAAAGGTGAGATTCGACAAACAGAGATTAGTATAAGCACCATAGGCTCGAATGACACCCGGCCTCGACCGGGTGCCGATTCCCTTTATCCGAGGATCCCATGAGCGGTTCATCGTCGCAGCGACATCAACCGACATCATACCGGCAAACCAACCGCTGTCTTTCCTGCGGCACTTCCGAGAATATGGGCCGGCGTCGATATTGCTCTGTGGATTGCCGTCAGCGGCTCCGCTACAAACTCCAGGTAAGAACGGGGTTGCTACGGGCGCTAAACACCCGTTACGCGACCTTTCA
>JASFIA010000055.1:0-9221 GCA_050122915.1 Desulfobacterales bacterium
GTGGAACCATGTGCCTGCAAGGGTCAGCAGGAGCTTGAGTCCATAGGGATACGGGGTGTTGGTGATTTCTTTCTGGTGGAATTCGACCTGGTGAATGGCGGCCTCGATCATTTCGGGTTCGATTCCCTTTTCCACGAGGCCTATAAGGGTGCTGAATATCAGGCGTTCGATGGTGTCGGCATCTTCCGGGTCGACACCCTTCAGTCCGCAGGAAAAGATCGTGTCGCGGTTGTCGCCGTCGAACCCGGCGGTGTCGCATAGCGCCGATCCGATTCCCGAATCAATCAGAGCCTTGCGAAGGGGGGAGGCCGCGTTTCCGACAAGAATCTGCTCGATCAGGGACAGGGTCAGGACGTCAAAGGTGTTTTGAATGTCCGCGGTCATCCAGCCGATGCAGATTTGGCTTTTTTTGCGGACATCCTCCCCCGGAGCCTCGGGGTATGTGTATACGGCCGATCTCGGGGAGGTCCATCGCGGCTGACTGGGAACCAGCGTCTTTGGATCGATAGCAGTGAAATGGCGGAGCACCTTTTCCTGGATGAACGCCAGGTGGTCCTCAAGCGGGAGATTGCCATAGGTGTAAAAAAAGGCGTTGCTCGGGTGATAGTGAACCCGATGAAAGGCCTGGAGGGATTCGATGGTCAACTCGGGAATGACGGCGGGGTCCCCTCCGGAATTGAATCGGTATGGGGTATCGGGGTATATCGCCTCCAGCAGGGAGCGCGCCAGAACCTGGTCTGGAGAGGACATGGCACCCTTCATTTCGTTGTACACCACCCCCTTTATCGCCAGCCGGTCCCGGCCGTTCTCATCTTTTTCGATATCCAATCGGTGCCCTTCCTGCTTGAAACTCAGGGGATCAAGATTCGGAAAGAAGGTGGCATCCAGGTAGACGTCCAAGAGGTTATAGAAGTCCTTGCGGTTCGCGGTGCAAAAAGGATACATCGTCCAGTCCGATGCCGTAAATGCATTCATGAAGGAGCTCAGGCTTCTTTTCAGCATCGAGAAAAACGGGTCCCGCACCGGATATCGCTTCGAGCCGCAAAGGACCGTGTGTTCCAATATGTGAGCAACGCCGGAGGAGTCACCGGGCACGGTTTTGAATGCGACGCTGAAGGCATTTTCGACGTCATCTGTGGCGATATGAAGGTGGTTGGCGCCCGTCGCTTCATGACGAAGGCGGATAAGGACGCCATTGATGTGGTGAAGTTCGGCCCGATGGATTTCTGTAAACCCGGCGGAGCCGGAGGTGGCATCCATGGATCCCTTGACTGTGGAAGAGGGTAATGACGTCATGGTTCTATAGGTCCTCTCAGCCGCAGGTGATTGGCACCGACGGTATAGGGAGAATATAGAAACCGGCATCCCCAGGCATGGACGCCGGTTCTCACAAAGGACGCCGGACTATGTGCCGGCTGGGTGCCCGCAATGCTTGGAGCCGATGGGATCTGCCCACCTGAGCCGGGATAGGGTCGTTCGACCTCGTTGAGGCTCATCCCCACAGCGTCTGACGGCGCATCGTCAACGTTCTGCTTTTAAACCAATTGTCAACCCTTGCCGGGTGTATCGCCCGCGGGCGGTGATGTTGATGGTTTCCCCAACCGCCGCCGGCATGTCACCGATGATCGATCAGCCCGCCAAGATGTAGACGCCTCGGCGCTTGCGAGTGATTTTACCCAGCTTGTTCAGCCGGAAGATAATATTTCGGATTTTTTTGTCTTCAAATCCCGTCTTCGACTGAATATCCGAAAACGTGGCCCCGTTTTTGGCCTTTTTGATGACATTGAACACCTGGTCCAAGGCCGTTTCTGTACCTCCGCCTCTGCCGGTGCGTCTCCCGCGACCGCCGGCGCCCTTGGCAGCGGAGGCCTTGACGAGCTTCTCTAGATTGTCGATTTTGAGTACCAGCTTCTCGACGTCTTTCCGGGTCGGTATGCCATAGTGGTGGATGAAAAATTTGACCATGGCGTCGAAGCTGACTTTTTTCTCTTTTTTCCTGGCAGGCATCCAATTTCCTCCTTTGATGAGTATCTTCCTATAGGGGATAGTGCTGCCGTTTTCCGTCGATGGCTCATTGGCCGTGGCATCAATTACCGGTTGAATCGGCAGCTATGGATAGAAAAAAGACACTTCAGTCGGCCGCTGGCAGCCTGGCATCTGACCTCGGACCCAGCTACCGGATAGTTCTAGTGGATGATATCAGTATTGATCTTGATTACTTAATACGGGGGGTAAAGTCAAGGTGGTATGAAGAATATGTAAAATGATTCCGATGAGATTCGTTGAGTTGTTCTTGCATACCATTGACTAAACCGATATGGATACCAAATTGGATCCGATCGATAATGAAGCAACCCCGCACGGCAATCCAGTTGGCAAGGCCATTGTTGCCGTTGAAAGAGGTTCTTAACCGGATGATAGTCTCACTTCCCACAAAATCAGCCTTGCAACCGCCGCCGAAGATGCCCCTGATGCCGCACCCTTCTGCTTCCAAGGACCGCTGTCGATGACGTCGCCACGAGTGTTGCTCAACGCATGGGACCTCAAGGCCAAAAAGCGATGGGGCCAGAATTTCCTTTGCGACAGCGCCATCGCTGAAGCCATCGTGAAGAAAGCCGGGTTGTCCGAAACCGATCGTGTGCTAGAAATCGGGCCGGGATTGGGGGCGCTAACCGTTCCTCTATCGAAAGCTGTGCGCACCGTTGTTGCCATTGAAAAGGACCCTCGGTTCATCAACCTGCTGGGCACGGAACTGACCCTTGCTGGCGCGGACAATGTGGATGTCCGGCAGGGTGACTTTCTGAAGCTATCACTGGAGGATCTGCCATGGCCGGACGACCGGCAATGGGTTGCGATCGGCAACCTGCCCTACAGTATTTCCACCCAGATTATCGTTCGACTGATCGCCTATCGTCGTCGGTTCAAAAAGGCGGTGTTCATGTTCCAGAGGGAGCTTGCAGACCGCCTGATGGCAGCGCCGGGCAGCAGAGATTATGGCAGGATTTCGGTAATTCTTCAGTATTGCTCTCAGGTTTCGAAGCTGATGGGCGTAGACGGGTCGCGGTTTTTCCCAAGACCTCAGGTGGACTCCACCGTTCTTGACATACGATTCATCGGTGCCGACGGGATGACGGAATCTCAGGAAAACCATTTCTTCGAGGTCGTTCGATCAGCCTTTTCCAAGCGGCGAAAAACCCTGAAGAACGCTCTCGCCGGCTCGGGTCATCCCGAATGGCAGGATCACATGATGGATGCCTTTTCTATGGCCCAGATTACCCCTACGCGGCGTGCGGAAACGCTTTCGGTTGGGGAATTTCTATCCCTTAGCCGATGCCTCAGAACACTCGAAGAGGGAATGAAGCCCGATCACTCCGAATAAAGCAGGTTGCCCGGCAGCCGCCGAACCGCTGAGCCTCTGGGCTTTGTCCGTTGACAGCCAATCGGCCATCCGATAGTTAAACTAGTTTTTGAGGGGAAAGGGAGCACCTCATTTGCCCAAAGATCGATGCCGCCGCCGTGCAGCCGATCGATTTCCGGGAGGACCGTCCTCCGTCGTCTTTGGCATCCCCTCCGGCGTCTGCGCCAATGGCTTCTACCGGTCGTGAGACGTGTCACCCTTTGGTTTGAGAAATAACGCCGAACACGCAATTTTTTCAGAGAGCGAATGGTATGTCCGATGGAAGCTTCGGCGCGGGCGACGTCACAAAAATCGAAGTCGCCTTTGAAAACGGACTGCTGATGACAGGCCTTGTCTCTAAGGACCAACTCAAGGCATTGAAGGAGGAGCGCGTCGGCGATTCCGGTCCTAAGTCCAAGGCCTTGAGCCAACACGCGGTGGACAAAGGGTGGGTCTCGAAAAGCGGGGCTCTGTCCATTTTGCGGACTTTCTGCGGATATAATGGTACACAGCTGCCGGCGATCAATCGTGATTATTTCCGGACCGATCGAGGTGCCGGCTTGGGTATCCGACGTCGGCTCCGGATTCCCATCTGGGTGCAGCTGACCGCAACTGCAGCGGTTATGATGGCGACAGTGGTATTGGTGTCGAGCTACTTTATATTGAAGCACCAAAAAGAGCGTCTCTACAATCAGTCGGTGATGATTGGTGCCATCAGCCTGAACTATTTCGCCAATGCGGCGAGGATTCATTTGCTGGAGGGAAATGAGCTAAAACTCAATTCCCTCATCAACGACGTCAAGGCGGTCGAAGGCCTTGCCTACGCCTTGATTATCGATTCCGACGGCATTATCCGGGCTCACAGCGATCTGGATCGCTTGGGAAACCAGTACGACCCGGTGGCGCCGGCGGTTTCCCGACAGCAACTGGGGGAAGTGTCCTTCTTCACTTACCGCCTGCCTTCAGGAGGCGGCATCCTCAACCTGGAGAAACCGGTCCGTTTTAAGGACAAGTTAATGGGCTTTGCCCATGTGGGGGTGTCCATTGACTCCATTGAAACGAGTATTCGCCAGGAGCGGGATTCCCTACTCATGATGACGCTTCCGGTCATCTTTGCCGGTCTCCTTATTACCTTCGTGATGGGATTTTGGTTCTCCGACCCGCTGTCCCGCCTCGTCAACGCCACCCAGGAAATTGGAAGAGGTAACTACCGTCAGCGGATCGATCTCGGGCGAAATGACGAGTTCAGCGATTTGGCATCGGCCTTTAACCGCATGAGTGAGGAACTGTTCAGGAACCAGCTCATGCAGAAATCCTTCGGCAAATACGTTGGCAGTGAAGTGGCCGACATGATCATTTCAAGCCCGGGGAGTGCGTGGCTGAAGGGCCGTTTATGCGAGGCCACCATCCTTTTTGCTGACATCAGAGGGTTTACCAGCTATTCTGAAGATAAAGATCCTGCGGCACTGGTCGAGGAACTCAACGAATTCTTTGAAATTGCCACTCGTGTCATCATTGAGAACGGCGGCTATGTGGACAAGTTCATCGGCGATGCGGTTCTGGGGGTTTTCGGGGTGCCGGTTTATCGATCCGACCACAGGGTTAGGGGCGTGGTGGCAGCCATGGAGATTCAGCGATCCCTTTCAAAAGTCGGAAATGAAAAGGATCTACTGCGATCCGTGGGCATTAGCGTTCACAGCGGCGTTGTCGTTGCAGGCAATATCGGCTCTGCAAGCAAAATGGAATATACCGTCATCGGTGATGCCGTCAATGTTGCCTCCCGGATGAACGCCATAGCGGGGTCCGGGGATACCATTATTTCAAAATCGGTCTATGACGGGGTGCAGGGGCTGGTCAATGTGGAGGCCATGCCGCTTCAGGAGATAAGGGGGCGGTCTGAACCGGTAGCCATCTACCGCGCCCTCACCTTGCGATGATTGCCTGCCGGTCGAGAGGTTGAGAGTGCTCAATCGCCCACTTATGAGGGCAACACTTCTGGGGGCGTGCATCTGGCTGACGGCCTGCATGATGCCCCAGGAAGTGACACCGCCGTCTGATTTTCTGATCGCCAAGGTGGAGGAGGGCGACACCTTTTCCTCCATTGCCCTTCGCTATCTGAAGGACCCGTCCCTGGCATGGCTTGTTAAGGAGTTCAATCGGGCACAGGTTCTGACGCCTGGACAGACCCTGTTGATTCCTCTCAGACCCTACCGAATGGGGGGGGTTGCAGAAAATGGCTATCAGTTGGTGCCCATTTTTGCCTATTCATGGCCGGTGGTGTCTGATCCATCGGCTGCCAGCCGGCTGAAAGATCAATTCCGACGGCAGATGACCGCCCTCCGGACCTTTGACTACACAGTCATTTCACTTCCTCAGTTGCTGAAATTTTTGGAATTCGAAACCAGGCTTCCCAGCCGGTCACTCGTCATTACCGTCGATGATCCCCATGCGGATTTTTTTGAGATCGCTTATCCCGTGATTCGGCAGTTCGGCTATCCTGTGTCCCTGTTCGTTCAAACCGATCGCGTCGGTTCGGAAGGGCATCTGTCCTGGGTGCAGCTCTCGGAACTGGCGGCAAATGGGTTTGACATCCAAAGCCGGGGGCGGAGCCGTTTGACATTCACAGGTCCGGAACCGGGCGAAGATTTTGAGACGTATCTGGTCAACCTCGAACTGGAGTTGGTTGGATCAAAAACCGCCATCGAGGAGAACATTGGCAGGCCGTGTCGCTTTTTGGCCTATCCGTCCGGTGCTGCGTCATCGCTATCGGCGGCCTATGCCGAGAAAACCGGGTACGACGCCGCCTTCACGACCGACGGCCAGCCTCCCCCGTTTTTCAGGGACCGATATCGGTTGGGGCGAATCCTCATGACACCCAACCGGGAGGTCGGCGACTTTTTAAACCTGATCAAAACATTCAAACCGATCGATTCCGAATGATCCTTCCACTGCGCTTCATAACGGCAGCCATTCTTTCAGGCCTCCTGTGGACCGGTTGCGCGAATCTCCAAAGCGCACCGGCATCGGCATGGCATGCGGATCCGGAAATCCTTACTGAATACCGTGAAAACGCTGCTGCCTTCGAGAGCGAAGGCGATTTGGAGGCAGCCTTACTGACCTGGAGAATCATCGGGTCTCTCGATCCGGAGGATCCCGATTTCTCCGCCAGCATCGATCGCCTGAAGAATCAAATTGTTCTGCAGTCCGAACGGCATTATAAACAGGGAGTCCTGGCGTTCGAGAGCGGAGATAGTGCCGCTGCCCTCCGCCAATTTCTGACGGCGTTGCGAATCAACTCCGAGCACGCGCAGGCCTTGTCCTATCTGTACCGAATCGCGGAAGAACCACGCTACGACGATCACGTCGTCGGTTCCACGGAAACCCTCAAGTCCATGGCGCAGCGCTACTACGGCGACGGGAAAAAGGCTGTCCTTATTGCGAGATTCAACGACTTGGATCCATCGGTGCAGCCGACTCCTGGGTCCCTGCTTCGGATTCCGAGACTGGAGTTGCCGACCCCCGAGACCCCGCCCCGGGCTCCCAAGCCCCGTCGGATACCGACACCACCAAAACCCCCTAAAAAGACGGCTATTGCAGATGACCTCGAAAACGCCCGCCGGCTTTTTGAGAGCGGCAGTTACGAGGCGGCAGCCGAGGCCGCCGGTCAGCTATTGGAGTCGAGTCCAGAGGATACCGATGCGGCATGGATCTACAATGCGTCGCTATTCGAGGAGGCCAAGCGCTTGCGGTTTCAAAAGCGGTATCCCGAGGCCATGTCGCTCTTCAAAAAAGTCGATGCCCGCTGGCCCGGGCTCAAATCCTCCATGGATAGTCTCGAGACGGTAATGAATGGCATGGCCGAGGAGTTCTATCGACTAGGGGTCAAGTATTTTATTGACGAAGAGTTGGAATTGGCCATTCAGGAATGGGAAAAAGTACTGGCCTACAATCCGGATCATTCCAAAGCCGCCTCCAGCATAAAGGAAGCCAAAGAGCTTTTGAGGGCGCTCAAGAAAAAACAATCCGCCGCCCCGGCTCCATGACCGGCTCGACGACATCCGGCGGCATTCGCCGGCCATCCCGCTTTTTTCAACCGTCTACAACGCTGAAATGGCAGTTCATCGGAGAGTCGTCGTCGCATGCCGATGTCGAAACAATGACCGGTGTCGGTAGCTTGACGTGATTTAACCCCTCTGATATACTTCAAATTTTTATGTATTGCCCATGTCGGATCCGGTGGCGGATTATGGATCAGATCACCCAATTTGGAAAATACCAATTGTTGGAACGGATTGCCGTCGGCGGTATGGCAGAGTTGTTTTTAGGGAAAATGACCGGCGACCAGGGGTTCGAAAAGCTGGTTGCCCTCAAGTGTATCCTTCCGCAGTTCTGCGCCCAACCGGAAGTGGTTGAGTCGTTCATCGACGAAGCCAAACTGGCGGCATTCCTTCAGCATGAAAACATTGTTCAGATTTACGATTTCGGCTGCATGGGGAACCGGTATTTCATGGCCATGGAATACCTGGTTGGCAAAGATCTCCGACAGATCCTGGACGGCTGCCGTCAGAACGGCGTGCCCCTGCCTCTGGAGCACTCCCTTTACGTGGTTTCACGGATCTGCGCAGGCCTCGACTACGCCCACAATCTGACCGACTACAGGGGGCAGGGTCTGCAAATCGTCCATCGGGACATAAACCCCCAGAATGTGTTTCTCTGCTATTCAGGGATGGTAAAAATTTTGGATTTTGGTATCGCCAAGGCGGCCGGCAGAAGTTCCTGCACCCAGTCCGGCGTCATCAAGGGCAAGGCCGCCTATATGTCGCCGGAGCAGGCCACGGGAAAACCGGTGGACAGGCGGTCCGATATCTTTGCCCTGGGTATCTTGCTTTATGAACTGGCGTCGGGAAAACGGATGTTCCAGGGCAACCCATTGGAGGTTCTTGAGCAGGTCAGAACCGCTCGATATCTGCCGGCGGCGGCCTCGGCCCCGGGATTGCCTCCGGGGCTCTATGGGGTGATGGATCGGGCCCTGGCCCGAAATCCGGAGGACCGTTATCCGGATTGTGGAAAGATGCTTTCCGATCTGGAGAACTGTATCCATGCCTTGCCGGACCGCTCCGACACCCGCCAATTGGGGCAGTTCGTTCGAAGCCAGTTCCGCGATGCCATGGGGGGGGAGGACCGCTCGGTCTCGCTCCAGATGCCCCACCAAACATCTGCTGTTTCCGATACCGAAGCCCCTGTCCCGGTCATGTCGGACAGGGTTCCCGGCGAGGCCGGTCATACCGTGACCATGGTGTCGTCGGGTGCTGTCGAGGCGGGGCACCGTCGGTCCAAATTTCGTTTTCTGCCGGTGATGGTGGCCTGCCTCGCGATCGGTATCGGTTTGTTCACGGTCGTGTCGAAACGGTTTCCCGGATATTCGGGAGATGACAGCCCCAGCGCCTATGCGATACGCGGCACGGTGGAAGACATCACGCCTGCCGACGACCCCGGACAGACGCGCTCAGAGCCGCAAGAATCCGGAGGGGATCAAGAGAGGACGAGCATTTCCGTTGTTCTGGAGCAGGCCTCGGAGCTTCTGGAATCGAATCCATCCGCTGCGGTTGATGTCCTGAAGCAGGGGCTTTTGATGGCACCCGACGACCCCCAGCTGCTTTTCAATCTCGGCTATGCCTATGTCCGCCTGGAGGCCTATCCTCAGGCTATTGAGGTTTTTTCCCAAGTTGTCGATAATCACCCCAGCCTTCATAACGCGGTTTTCAATCTGGCTTATGCATACGCGGAATCCGGGCAACTCCCGGAAGCAGAGAGCCGCTATCTC
>JASFIA010000056.1:0-9211 GCA_050122915.1 Desulfobacterales bacterium
GAAAAGGGCCGGTCATTGCCAACCGGAGCCTGTCGGAGGTCTTCGACAGCGGCCCTGTCATCGTCCGGAACGCCAGCAACGACCCCCGCGTTCAGTACCCGGAGGCCGCCGCCGCAGAGGGTATCGTCTCCATCGTTGCCCTGCCGTTCGAAATCTTGGGAAGCTACCGCATGTCCCTGCGGCTGTACTTCGACGAAGAGGTGGAAATCAACACCGATGCCATCGAGGTTCTCCGGATCCTCGCCGGACAGGGCGCCATCGCCATCCGCAACTCCCTCCTTCAGACCCGGTACCTGGAGACTTTCAGGCGGCTCAGCGAATCCATCCATTCGGGCAACGATACGGGGCAGATTCTCGAGTCGATCGTTCGGGAGTTGACAGAGGTCATGTCGGCTCTCGGCTGCATCTTCTGGATCCTGGACCCGGAAGCCAGACGGATCGAGGCCAGGGTCTGCCACGGGTTCAACTACCGAAGCCTTACCGCCGCCGACTACGATGCCATCGAGGACATTTTCGAGCCCGCGATGGGAAAGACCGTTTATGTGGAAGATGTCCGATACGATGACAAGGTGCCGGACCTGGAGCTTCTGGGAAAGCGTCGGGTCCGCTCTCTCGTGGGCATTCCTTTCGGCATCGCCAAACCCTACGTGGGGGTTCTGGCCGTCTATTTCAGCAACCGACGTCGGCTGATACAGAGGGAATTCGATTTTCTAAGGGCGGTCGGGGAGCAGGGAGCCATATCCCTTCACCGCTCTCTTCGATATGACGAAAAACGCCTCACTGCCTTCAGGCGCGCCATCGAGGGGCTGGTCCTGGCCCTGGAGACCAGGGACATCAACTTCCACGGTCATTCCCTCAAAGTGGCCCACTACGCCCGACGCATTGCCACCCAGATGGGACTGACGGATCGGCAGGCCGACAGCCTCTATCATGCCGGGCTTCTTCACGACATCGGAAAAATCGGGGTCGAAACCGATGCCGCAGACGGGAAGCCGTGGGGGGCGATATCCCACGGGGGGCGGGCGAACGAGCTGCCGGTCATCGGCGCAAGGATGCTGAAACCCCTTGCTTTCATGGACGATCTGGTGCCGATCATCCGCCATCACTGCGAACGCTACGACGGCCTGGGCTATCCGGACGGCTTGGTCGGAGAGAGCATTCCCCTGGGTGCGCGCATCCTATCGGTCTGCAATACTTTCGAGGCCCTGATATCCGGACGGCCTCACCTGCCCAGACTGCCGTTGAAGGATGCCCTCGACTATCTCAAGGAAGGTGCCGGCCAGCGGTTCGATCCCATGGTGGTGGACGCCCTTGGGGAACTGCTTGCCACTGATGGCGCCATGGTTCGGTCCGCGGAAACCCCTGAAACCTACTGGACCCGCTTCAGGAAGGAGATTCAAACCGATGGCGAGGACGATGGAAAGTTGGTCGATCCCTTTCGCTTTTTTTCACCATCGCCCTAATCCCCTGCCGTCGGGAGACCTCCCGGCGCCTCCGATTTTCTTCCCCTGGTTTTTCCAATCCGTCCCCTGTGGCGCCTGCCGGGCATCCTTTCCCCCCATCGGCTGGGCTAGGGTTTATTCTTGACAGCGAATGATATTCATGAAATGAAGTTTTGTCAGTCCGCCTACCTTCCGGTCGGTAAGCTTCGGGGTCAACCGCCGCTCATCGACGGCGGGCACCGCCCGAACATCCCCGGCGCCGAATAGGAGAACCTTCCGGTCATGACGACAATGAAGGAAACCATTACCGCCGTTGCAATAGACCGGTTTTTCCGGAAGGGGTATTTCGCCACGAGCATCAGTGAGATAGCCCGGGAGTGCGGGATTCAAAAGGCCAGCATCTACTACCACTACCCCAGCAAAGAGCACATTCTCTATCGGATTCATCGAACCACCCTGGACGATCTCACGGCTTACCTCAAAGCCAATCTCGACGGCGTCGAAAGCGTGGAGGGTCGGATGCGCTCCGCCGTTCGCAGCCACGTGCGGTTTCACCTCAACCGCCAGAAGGAGACGTTTATCGCCAACAGCGAGTTGCGGGGGCTCACTCCCGATCATTTCCGGGATATCGTTGCCAAGCGGGACGGCTACGAACGGATGATCCAGGCCATCATCCAGGCGGGTTGCGATGAAGGCTGCTTCAATGGCGAGGATGTTAAAATTCTCTCCTATGCCATTCTGACCCTGTGCAACGCCGGTGCCATATGGTTCAGACCGTCGGGACGGATGAGTGTCGATGCGATTGCCGATATCTACGAAGCCTTCGTCCTTGGGGGGTTGACCCAGGGCGATCTGATGGATGCCGAGCCGATTGGCCGGCCAGCGATGCCCCATGCCCGTTGAGTCGGGAACCCATGGGCGCGATCGAAAGGAGGGTGCGGTGGACTTCGATTTGAACAGGGAACAGGAGATGATTCGAAAGGAGGTTCGTCGTTTCGCCGAGAAAGAGATCGCCCCGGTGGCCATCGAACTCGATGAATCCGAGACATTCTCCGCTAACCTGACCCGCAAGATGGGGGAGATCGGCCTTTTCGGCGTATTCGTGCCGGAAACCTACGACGGCCAGCAGATGGACTATCTCTCCTACATCATTGCTGTCGAGGAACTTTCGAGGATCGATGGCTCCCAAGCGGCGACCGTCGCTGCGGGGAATTCCCTGGGCATCGGGCCGATCTACTATTTCGGAACGGAAGCCCAGAAACGCCGATATTTGCCGCCGCTCTGCAGGGGGGAGGGGCTGTGGGGTTTCGGGCTCACCGAACCCACCGCCGGCAGCGACGCCGGCGGCAGCAGGACGACGGCCGTCAAGGATGGCGGCGAGTGGGTTCTCAACGGATCGAAGATCTTTATCACCAACGCGGCCTGCGACATGTCAATGGGCGTGACGGTTCAGGCCGTGACCAGCCTCCGGGAGGACGGGCGCCCAGAATACACCTGTTTTCTGGTGGAAAGCGGCACCCCGGGCTTCAAGGCCGTTCCCATGCACGGGAAGATGATGTGGCGGGCGTCCAACACGGCCGAGCTGTATTTCGACGATGTCAGGGTCCCGGAGGAAAATCTGCTGGGGAAAATCGGCGACGGTTTTCACCAGATGTTAAAGACATTGGACGGCGGGCGCCTGTCCATCGGGGCCATGGGGCTGGGGGGGGCCCAGGGCGCCTACGAAAAAGCCCTGACCTATGCCAAGACGCGGGAGCAGTTCGGCCAGCCCATCAGCAAGTTTCAGGCTGTGGCCTTCAAATTGGCCGATTGCGCTATGGAAATCGAATGCGCCCGAAACCTTCTCTACAAGGCCTGCTGGCTCAAGGACAACGATCGTCCGTTCGCCAAGGAGGCGGCCATGGCCAAGCTATACTGCTCGGAACTCATGGGGCGTGTGGCCAACCATGCCGTTCAGATCCATGGCGGTTACGGGCTGATGAAAGACTACCACGTGGAGCGTTTCTACCGGGATCAGAAGCTTCTCGATATCGGCGAGGGCACCTCTGAGGTGCAGCGAATCGTGATCTCACGATACATCGGCTGCTGACCGTCCCGCCGAATGCCCGCAAGGAGGAACCCATGTCCACAGACGTATTGATCAGCGAAGCGAAGAACGGCATTTTGACCCTTACCCTCAATCGGCCGACCGTCATGAACGCCTTCAATGTCGATCTGCTGAACGCTCTGGACAGCGAGATCGACTCGGTGGGGTTCAGGCCCGAAATCCGCGTCGTCGTCATTACCGGGGCTGGCCAAAGGGCCTTCTGTGCCGGGGCCGATCTGAAGGAGCGGGGGACCCTGACGCCGATCCAGGTTCAGCAGTTCGTCTCCACCCTGCGCAACCTGTTCACCCGGATCGAGAATCTCAGCAAACCCGTCATCGCCGCCGTCAACGGCGTTGCGCTAGGAGGGGGGACGGAGCTTGCCCTCGCCAGCGATATCCGCATCGCCTCCGAGACGGCCACGCTGGGACTGACGGAGACGCGGCTGGCCATTATTCCGGGTGCCGGTGGCACCCAGCGGCTGCCTCGTCTCATTGGGAAGGGAATGGCCAAGGAGCTTATTTTCACCGGGCGGCGGGTGTCTGCCGAGCAGGCCCTCTCCATCGGACTGGTCAACCGGGTATGTCCGCCGGATGCCCTCTTGAACGATTGCGCCCGGCTGGCCGGAGAGATCTGCGAGGCCGGTCCGCTTGCCATCGAGCAGGCCAAATACGCCATCAATCACGGCTGTGAAACCGATCTCAACACGGGACTCGCGATCGAGTCCAATGCCTATCGGGTCATTATTCCAACGAAAGACCGCCTCGAGGGTCTCGCCGCTTTTCGGGAGAAGCGCAAACCCGTCTACAAAGGAGAGTGAACCCATGACCGCGACCCTTTCACCGTCCCGGACTACCGATGGCGGGAACCGTGCCTTCTGGGAGCAGGAAGAGGCCTTGCTGGACGCCCGTGTGGAGCAGGCTGTCTGGCCAGGAGGGCGCAACGCCGCGGAGCGTCTTGCGAAGCAGGGAAAACGACCGGTTCGGGAGTTGATCAGTGATCTGATCGACCCCGGAACTTCGTTCTACGAGTTGAGCCGTATTGCCGGATTCGGAGTGGGATATCCCGGTGTGGAGGACGTTCCCTGCGGCGGTATCGTCACCGGCATTGGAAAGATCCACGATGTCTGGACGATGATCGTCGCCAACGACAGCCGGGTGAAGGCAGGCACCTATTTCCCGATCACCCTCAAAAAGCACGTGAGGGCCCAGGCCATCGCGGAACAGTGCGGATTGAACTGCGTCTATATCGCCGATTCGGGAGGGGCATATCTGCCCATGCAAGCCGACGTCTTCCCGGATGACGGACATTTCGGCTCCATGTTCTACAACATGGCGCGGATGTCCGCCCAGGGTCTCAAACAGATCACCCTGTCCACGGGAGGAAACACTGCCGGCGGTGCCTACATCGTCTTCATGGCCTGTCAGTCGGTCATGATCGACCGGATGGCCTATTCGTTCCTCGGGGGGCCGCCTCTGGTGAAAATGGCGACGGGGGAGGTGATCTCTGCGGAAGATCTTGGCGGCGCCGGCATTCACACCCGGCTTTCCGGAGGCGCAGACCACCTTTGTGAGTCCCAGCAGGAGGCCATTGAGAGGGTTCGCGACATTTTGCGCATGGAGGCGCCCCAGGGCGGGAACCGCCGGCGCGTCGAGGACCGGCCTCCCCGCGTGCCGGCGGGGCATCTCTACGATCTCATGCCCCGGTCGGTTCACCAGGGCATCGACGTTCGGTCGTTTCTCAACGCCGTCGCCGACGACAGTTTGTTCATCGAATATAAAAAAGACTATGCCGCCGGACGAGGAGACAACATCGTCACCGGCAAAATTCGGATCAACGGTATTTCGACCGGCGTGGTGGCGTCCAACGGCGTGGGGATCATTTTCGTGGAAGCCGCGCGAAAGGCGACCGAGTGGATCATCCGCTGCTCCCAGGAGAGGGTGCCGCTGCTCTTCATCCAGAGTTCGCCGGGCTACATGGTCGGGTCGGACTCCGAGCACATGGGTATCGGCAAGTACGGCGCCGACATGGTCCGGGCGGTGTCCTGTGCCCAAGTGCCGCGGATCCAGCTCGTCATTGGTCCGGACAATGGCGCGGCCAATTACGGCATGTGCGGTCGGGCCTACCGGCCCCATTTCCTCTTCACCACCATGAGGGCCAGGACATCGGTCATGAGTGGCCGGAGCGCCGCCGGTGTGCTCCTCTCAATAGAGGAAAATAAGAGAAAGACCGGGGGGCGGCCCATGACCGAAGAGGACAAACAAGGCTTCCGCGACCGGATGATCGAAAAGTACGACGGGGAGGCCCATCCCTTTTACTGCAGCTCGCGGCTGTTGAACGACCGGGTCCTCAAATTTTCTGAAATTCGTGACTGGCTTGCCATGGCCCTGGAGGTCAGCCTGCTGAAGCCCATTGGGGCGCCATCTTTCGGCAACTTCAGATTCTGAGACCGTGGCCCCCGGGGCGGCAAGGCTCGCGGCGGGGTGTTGACAACGACTGTGCAAGGAGGCAGACATGACGGAGCACGATTTCTGGAAGATCTTCCCCAGGATGCCCAAAAAAGTAACCATCGGGGATATCACCGTAAGAGACGGTTTTCAGCATCTCGAAAAATTCATTTCCACCCGTGCCAAGATCTTTTATGCGGAGGAGATGATCTATGCGGGGTGCCGCAACATCGAGGTGACCAATCTGGGCAACCCCTTTTTGATGCCGCAATTCAGCGATGCGGAGGAGGTGCTGGGGTATCTCAGGGGGGAGCGGTTTCGAAAAAAATGCGACAAGCGCGGCATCAACCCGGAGGAAATCTGCATCACCGCCGTCACCATCCGTGAGGGGGCCGTCGACCGCGCCATTGCCCTCAAGGAAAAGGGGATCGGTCCGGACCGCTGCCTGATGATGGTTTCCACCGAGGAAGAGCATCACTTCGCCAATTCGGGCACGACGCTGCCGGTCTACTGGAAGGAAGCCGAACGGTGCATCCGCAAATGCCGGGATGCCGGCCTCAAAATGTGCGGAACCGTCAGCACCATCTGGGGCAGTCCCATCGCCGGTGCGACCGAACTTAAAGATGCCGTCGAATTCACCAAGCGCTGGCTGGAAATCGGGGCGTCCGACATCGAGCACGCCGACCACGACGGCAGCGCGTCGGCCCCGGATGTCTACCGGTATTTCTCGATGGTGCTGGACGCAATGCCCGATCCATCGCTCCACATTGCCCACTTCCACGAGACGAAGCGGGTGGCATCGGCCTCGGTGCTGGCCACGCTCCAGGCGGGGATTACCCAGTTCGAGGCGACCTTGGGGGGAATGGGGGGCCAGCCGGCCAATTTCCTGGACGATTGCCCCGTGCCCGGGACGGGTGACTACTACTATGAAGACCCTCGGTTTGTGGGGCTTACCTGCCTCGAGGACATGCTGGTTCAGATCGACGAAATGGGAATCGAGCATGGCTATGACGTGGACCGGGTGCTGTGGCTGGGCCGCCAGATCGAGCGTACCGTGGGCCATCGCCTGCGCAGCGAGGCGACCATCAACGGTCGCACCCTCAAAGAGGGGCATCCCCGATTCGCCCGCCCGGGGCTGAAGATCCTCAAAGCCAAACTGGGGGAGGCACCCGGGCAGAATCTTCCGGCGGACTGGGCGGAGGCCGCCGTGCTCCCCGACCACTGCCGTCCCGCCTGAGCCGGCCGCGGGTCTGCCCTTAGACACCTAACCGCCACGGAAGGAAACAGCAATGGATATCAGGGATATCAAGGCTGCCTGTGTCGCTTGGGATCCCTTCGAGGATCTCACCGGCGACATTCCGGACACGGAGCCGGACAGCCCGGAGAGCATTGGACAGAGAATTCGAAGCCTTCGAAAGGAAAAAGGCCTTTCCCTCGATGAACTGGCGCACCTAACAGGCTTCGACGGATCCCTGTTGGAGGGTATCGAGACCGCCGCGGTTCATCCCCAGCTGGGTACGGTGATGCGCTTGTCCAAAGCCCTGGACGGTGCCTTCGGACGGTTGATCTCCGGAACGGGGGACCGTCCTTACGCCATCACGCGCCGGGGGGAGCATAAGCCGGTGTCCCGGTCCACCGGAAAAGCGGGGGAAAAAAAACTCTACAGCTATATGGCGCTTGCCCCCGAGGTCGAAGGCCGGCACATGGAGGCACTTCTTGTCCGACTGGAAGAGAATCCGGACCCCGAGATGTCCGTTCATGACGGGGAGGAATTCATCTACGTCCTGAACGGCACCGTCGTTCTCGATATCGGAAACGATCATCACGAGCTCGACCCAGGGGACAGCGTCTACTACCGGTCGACGACTCCCCATATGATCGCCGCCAAATCGGAGAGGGCCACCATTCTGGCCGTGCTTTACGGCCACTGAGACGATGCCGCCGCCAGGGTCACGGCACCCGGCGGCCCAGGAGAGGACGACACCATGGGAAGACTGCTGTGGCAACCCAGCCCGGAGTCCGTCAAAGACAGCCGAATGCACCAGTTCATGACCGCCGTCAACGACCGCTACGGCACCCGGTTTTCGGACTATTCCGGCCTCTACGACTGGTCGATTTCGCACCTGACCGATTTCTATGAATGCCTCTGGGGGTTTCTGGATATCAAAGCCTCACGCTCCTTCGATAGGGTGATCGACGATCCCGGGAAAATGCCCGGTGCCAGATGGTTTGAAGGCGCCGAACTCAATTTTGCCGAGAATCTTCTCCGCTACCGGGACGAGCGCACCGCCATCGTCTTCAAGGGGGAGGGGCAGCCCATCGAGCGATTGAGCTATGCGGACCTGGTTCGGGACGTTGGCCGTCTTTCCGCCGCCCTCCGGGATTTGGGGGTCGTACCCGGCGACCGGGTGGTGGGCTTCATGCCCAACATGCCCCAGACTATTTGTGCCATGCTGGCGGCCGTCAGCGTGGGCGCCACTTGGTCTTCCTGCTCTCCGGACTTTGGTATCAAGGGCGTCCTGGACCGGTTCGGCCAGATCCGGCCCAAGGTGATATTCGCTGCCGACGGTTACTGGTTTAAGGGAAAACGAATCGACGCCATCGAGCGGCTTGGGGGCATACTCGACGACCTCCCCTCCATCGAGCGGGTGGTGGTGGTGCCCTACACCCGGCAAGACGCGGACCTGTCCGCCCTGCCCAACGCCGTCGGTTATGACGCCTTTGGCAGGTGCGATACGCCCCGAGACATGGTCTTCGCCCAGCTGCCTTTCGAACACCCCCTTTACATCATGTACTCCTCGGGCACCACCGGACTGCCCAAGTGCATGGTCCAGAGCGCCGGCGGTATTCTCGTTCATCAGATGAAGGAGCTGGCGCTTCACACCGACCTCAAGCGGGACGATGTTATTTTCTACTTTACCACCTGCGGATGGATGATGTGGAACTGGCTGACCTGCGCCCTGTCCACGGGAGCCACCCTCGTCCTTTTCGACGGAAACCCCTTTTATCCCGGCCCTGCCGCCCTGTGGGACCTGGCCCAGGAAGTCGGTATCACCGTCTTCGGCACCAGCGCCGGATACCTCAATGCCCTCGAGACGTCGGGGTTGAAACCCCGGGAGACCCATGACCTGAGTGCGCTTCGAACCATTCTGTCCACCGGCTCGCCCCTGTCCGAGGAGGGCTTCGAATTCGTCTATCGGGATATTAAAAGCGATCTGCAATTGGCGTCGATATCCGG
>JASFIA010000057.1:0-9109 GCA_050122915.1 Desulfobacterales bacterium
CGCTCCTTGCCACGGCGTAGGAGACGAAGGCGGATTGGGGGCTGCTGTGGCAGACCTGGCAGCTCTCCTCGTTGAGGGTCCTCCCGGCGTCCATGACCACCGGGTCGTTGTCCGGCACCGGGGCGTCGAGAACCACACCGTACTCTTTTTGCCAAAGGGCGCTGATGGCGGCCACGTCCCCCGGATCGTCGGAACCCAGATAATCCGCCACCATGCCATGGAAAATGGGTCCGGAGACTATTTTGGCGCTTTCCAATAAAAACCCCGACCCCATGACGATTCCGATCAGGATCAAGGGCAGCCAGTCTCCCGATCGATTGCGATGGCGCCATCCCCGGTGGCATAGCCGGCGGCCTGCGGCCATGGCCAGCCCGCCCACGGCCATTACCCCGAACCCATTCCGCAGAAACAGGTAAGGATTTAGGGTCGGCTCGTAGCCCGGAAACAGCTTTCGGGTGAGGATGACGTCAAAGCCGTGCATCAGCAGCAGCAGCAGGAATCCCCAGAAAATGAGGACATGCATGACCCAGCCGTAGCGATCCGTCTGCCACGTCCTCGTCATCAGAACCCCATCCATCAGGACCGTCTTCCCGATAGCCGACAACCGTCGGCGGATGCTCAGGTTTTTGAACGCCTGGGGAGAGGACGTCTCCGGGCTCGCCGGCAGTCGTTTGCGGGGTGTCCTCCATTGGTGCTCCCGGAAGGTGCGGCGCAGCCGAATACCGATCCCCATGACGGCGATGACTGATGCGATGGTGAGAGAAATCGTATACATGGCACGTCGGCGATACGGTCTATGGGTGGATCGAACGGCTTTGGGGCAATTCGAGGTATTCCAAGGCCCCCGCAACGGCGCCGTAGGCGGTAGCGATGGATAGTCCCGATCCGTATTTTCCCCGCTTCCAGTCTTGCCGGGCCAGAATGGAGCCTGCGGCAAAAAGACTTGGCGCCGCAAATCGTCCTGTACGGTCGATGGGGCGGAAGGCCCGGTCGATGTCAAGGCCCGCGCGGTTGACTGGGTGGCCTGCGGGGGCAAAAAAATCCGGAGAATGCCAGTGCTCCCGGCGACCCGGTTGGACCACGGGCAAATCAAGGATGGATTCTCTGATCCGTCGTCGGTCTGCCGTAAGCCCTCCCCCGAAAAACCGGCCGGTGGCCAAGATGATGCAGCGGGATCGAATGGGACCGCACTGCATGCCCTCCTCGAGGGTCAGTTCCCACCGCCCGTCGGCCCGGCTGATGCGATGAACCCGCCTACCGTGCAGGGCATGCACGCCAAGGCCGGCCAGCCCCTTCTCGAATGCCTGGCAGAGGCGAATCCCGGCCATGGACGGAGGAAGCGTCGGCACCTCGAAAACCGGCACGCCGATGGCATCCGTCAAATCGGAGAGGATGCCGGTTCCCCCGGACAGGCCGATGATGGCGGGGATACCGACGGCCCGGGCACCCTCCAAAAGGGGCCTAATGGCGCCGGCAAATGAACGGCGGCGGTTCTCCTCCTCCAGCAGGCGGCTCAAATGAGTGGGGAAAACCTCACCCCGGGTGCCGGGGAAACGAACGGCCGCCCCTCTGAGTTTCGGCCATCGGTCTTTCAGGCTTTCAACGATCAGGCGCGGGCTGAAACCCTTCAACCCCTCGATGCCGACGATGCAGCTGGGGCGGCCTGCTTCGAATGCCTCCACTCCCGCCCACATGGTCAAAGGTACCCCATAGGTCGGTTTGAGGGTCCCACCGAAGGTTGGAACGGCCACATTGTCATCGGGTCGACACTGGTATGGCAGCCCGTTGTTTTTCAGGAAATCGAAGACTTCGTTGATCGCGGATCGAATGGAGGGTGGGCGAAGTTTCGCGAGGGGATGATCAGGGGCATCCGTCGCCAGACGGTCCAGTGCGCGCCAAGGGCTCCTTCCGGTGGGGGGGCTCTCCCTCCACGGAGACGGCTTCTGCATCAGATCCATGAGCCCGCTGGACATCTGCAGTTCACCGATGCCGCCGATGTGGATGGTCGACAATCCCCGGTTGGCCGCGAACATGGCTGCCGACATGCCGGAAAGGCCGGCACCCACGACCGCAGCATCCCACGAGTGATCGGATCGGGGCGGTCCCATCACGGCTCTCCTGAGCCAGCCGGCGGGGCGTCGACTTCAAGATTCAAAAAACCGCAGTGGAGGGCCTCCTGCAATTCCGCCTGAACCATGGGCATATCCCACAGCAGGGGATAGAGGCCTTTCCAGCGCTCCCGGATGAAAGACCTGGCGTCCTCGAGCCCGTCGGCTCCGGACCGCTCATTGTGATCGTACAAGTATGCCAATACCCGCAGGCTGCAATAGGCACCCTGGCAGGGGCCCTTGCCGAGGCGGCTTCTTAACCCGATGGCCTCCAGGCTTGTCGGTGAGCCGGCCGCCGTCAAATGGCCCAGAATAGCGTCGATCACGCTCCCGGGAACCATTTCGCATTCGCACAACAGAGCCTCTTTCATCCGTGGTCCCGAAAACCATTGTCCAGGGGCCGCGCCCGGCTTTGTCCAATGCCCCTCAGCCGTGTCGGGGAGGATCAGGGTTCGGGTGCGACACGGGGCGTCCACTCCGATCTTTTCGCATACCAGATCGGCGGTCTTCTCCGCCATCAGGCGGTAAGTGGTCAATTTCCCACCGGTGATCGTGACCATATTGCTGACCCCATGCTCCCCGTGGTCCAACAGGACAAAGCCCCGACTGACACAACGGTCGTTGCAGCTGTCCGAAAGATTGATCAATGGGCGGACACCGCTGTAGGCTCTGATATATCGGGTCGTTGCCAGAGACGGAATCATGGCTGCCCCCTCCTCGATAATGGCATCGACTTCGGTGACCTGGGGGCGAATGTTGTCGGGGGAGGGGATGCGGACGGAGGTGGTTCCCAGGATGGAGGTCGTGCCGCCGGGCACCAGTATATCCCCGTCGGTGGCCCGCCGAAGGCGATTGATGACCCGATGGGCGATCCGTTCCTGGGTGACCAGAAGACTGCCTTTCGAATAGACCATGGGAAGGGTGATGGCAGCCATGTCGGCGATTTCTCCTGCCCAGGCGCCGGCCGCGTCGACGATGCACTGGGCTTCGATGACAGTGGACTCCCCGGAAGGGCTGTGACGGAGGTGTGTTCGGCAAACTCGGCCGTCGGCGATGTCGAAGCCGACGACGCGGGTGTGGCGGAGGATGTGAGCGCCGTGGCTCTGGGCATCGGCGGCATTGTCGAGGGACAACCGGAAAGGGTCGATGGTGGCATCCCCGACCCGGTAAGCGGCAATGAGATCCGGAGACAGGCAGGGCTCCATGTCCCTGGCAAGGCCTGTGTCGATCCGTTCCACAGGCAAGCCGCACGACGCACACAGACCGGGGAAATCGGCAATGTAGCGTTCGTCGTCCCCCTGGACGGCAACAAAGAGGCCTCCCGTGTCCTCGACGCAATGGGGGGCAAGGCGTCGGAGGACCAGGGCTTCGTCTCGGCATTCCTTGGCCGCTTCGGGGTCGGAGGCCACATAGCGGGCGCCGCTGTGCAACAAACCGTGGTTGGCCCCCGAAGCTCCGGCGTTGAGATCGCTCTTTTCCACGAGAATGCAGGACACGCCCCTTAAGGACAGATCTCTCGCAACCCCGGTGCCGGTGGCTCCGCCGCCGATAATCAATACCTGAGTCGTTCGCGGTTGTCCCATATAGACGGCACCTCAGTCAGGCCGGTTTAGGTGGATCTCCTGTGAGAAGGAACGGGGATGGCGGACAAGAGATGAAAAGAGGAGAGGGGTGAGGCTGGCGACGTGGGATGTTCAAGATCACTCACCGATATGATGGGTTTTCGCTTGAGAAAGGGCGATCCCGATGTTAACTTAACCAAAACGGTTATACTATGACCTTTTCAATCATCCGCACCCTATCATGACCGGAAGATGTTGTCATCAATATTTTCGTAATTCAACAAATATGGGTTCGGGTGTTCGTTTTCGCGCATCATTGGTTGAAACGAATTCTGGAGGCATCATGGCTACCGGCGACCCCTTGATGGCTCGGTTTTCCGAGAGCAAGGGAGGGAGACTCTGAGATGAGAGCCCGGGCGAAAATCGGCAAGGCGACATCGGTGTCGCGCCGCCAGGCGCAGATCGTCGAGGGCATTCGCAGCAAAGGCTTCGTCAGCATCGACGACCTCGCCAGGGAATTCAAGCTTACCCCCCAGACGATTCGACGGGACATCAATACCCTGGCCGACGAAGGACTTGTCCGACGGTATCACGGGGGTGCCGGGATGGTGACCACGATCGAGAATGTGGCCTATTCCGACCGCCAGATCCTGTGCCTTAAGGAAAAGCAGGGGATCGCACGGATGGCCGCCCGCCACATTCCCAACAAAGCGTCCCTCTTCATCAACATCGGTACCACGACGGAGGAGGTGGCCAAGGCCCTGTCCGATCATACCCAGATGCGGGTCATCACCAACAACCTCAATGTTGCTTCTATCGTGAGCGGAAACGACAGCTTTGAAGTGATTGTCACCGGGGGCGTCGTTCGCAGCCGGGACAGGGGTATCATCGGCGAGGCGACGATCGATTTCATCAACCAGTTCAAGGTGGATGTCGGCATCATCGGCATCAGTGGCATCGATTATGACGGCACGCTCCTTGATTTCGACTACCGAGAGGTTCGGGCCGCCCGGGCCATCATCGACAATTCCCGGCGGGTATTCCTGGTGACGGACCATACCAAATTCGGTCGAAACGCCATGGTCAGATTGGGCAATATTGCTGAAATCGATGCGCTTTTTACCGATCGGTATCCACCCCAGCCCCTTCTCGAACTGCTGGAGAGGGACGAAATCCAGGTGTTCGTTACCGGTAAAGGACATGACTGAGTCTGACTCTTTTCAAAAATTGACATTCATTTTTTGTGGTTTTCGATTGCGAAAAAAGGCTGCTGATGGTAATTCATCTTCGGTTGAGACGCCTGACATTTTCTTGCCGTGCCGTTTCACCGGCTAACCTGACGGAGAGCTGATCATGGGTCTGTCGCTTCGCAACGTCGTTAAGACGGTCGGTCGTGAAACCCATCTCCACGACATCTCTCATGAGTTCGAAAGCGGATCGGTCAACGTCATTCTCGGCAGAACCCTGGCCGGCAAAACCTCCCTCCTTCGTCAAATGGCCGGTTTGGATCGCCCGACCCGCGGTCGAATCTTCTTCAACGACAAGGACGTCACTGGCGTCAAGGTCCGCAAGCGCAGCGTGGCCATGGTTTACCAGCAGTTCATCAACTACCCGTCTCTCACCGTCTACAAAAATATCGCCTCTCCCCTGAAGATCGCCGGACACCCCAAAGCGGAAATCGATCGGCGGGTACGCGAGGCGTCTCGTCTCCTGCATATTGACAACTTGCTCGATCGGTTGCCGGCCGAGCTCTCCGGCGGACAGCAGCAACGGACGGCGATCGCCCGCTCCCTGGTCAAGGACGTGGATCTGCTGCTTCTGGATGAGCCGCTCGTCAACCTGGACTACAAGCTCAGGGAAGAGCTTAGGGAAGATCTCCGTCACATATTCGCAGAGCGTGAATCCATTGTCGTCTACACCACCACCGAACCGGCTGAGGCGCTCATGCTGGGGGGCAACATCCTTATCATGGACGAGGGGCGCCTGCTCCAGACCGGACCCACTCCGGATGTCTACCGGAGGCCGGCCAACCTGAAAGTGGCGGAGGTGTTCAGCGATCCGCCGATCAATTTCATGGAGGGAGCCATCAAGGCGCAGGAGGCCGTTCTCTGCGGCGACATCCGTTTGCCCCTGACCAGCCACCTGAAGGCCCTCGCCGGCGGCACATACATGTTCGGTGCACGGTCCAATCACCTCTCCCTTTCACGCAGCTCCGACGAGGACGCAGAGGCGACAGTGACGGTCGAACTTGCGGAGATCAACGGGTCCGAGACCTTCGTTCACACGCATTACAAAGGAACGACGCTGATCGTTCAGGAAGACGGCATTTTTAAACAGAAAATCGGGAGCCGGATTCCTCTGTTCCTTAATCCCAACCAGCTTCTGGCATTCAATCAGGCGGGTCAACTGGTCGCCGCCCCCGATTGAGAATTCATACCCCTGCGGGAGAACGTCATGGCTCGAATCGAACTGAAGGGCGTCGCCCACACCTACGACCCCAGACCGAGCGAGACATCGGCCTATGCCCTGAAGAAGATCGACACGGTTTGGCAGGATGGCGGGGCCTATGCGCTCTTAGGGCCTTCGGGGTGCGGCAAGACCACCCTGCTAAACATCATCTCCGGGCTGCTCAAGCCCAGCCGCGGACAGGTGCTCTACGGGGGAAAAGACGTCACCGGTGAGCCGCCGGAGAAGCGGAATATTGCCCAGGTCTTTCAATTCCCGGTGCTCTACGACACCATGACGGTCTACGAAAATCTGGCGTTTCCTCTCCGCAACCGCGGGATCGCCGGGCCCGACGTCAAGACCCGCGTTCACGAAGTGGCCGAAATGCTGGAGCTCGATGACGTGCTGTCCCGGCGGGCGAGCGGTCTGTCCGCCGATGCCAAGCAGAAGATTTCCCTCGGCAGGGGGCTTGTGAGAAGCGATGTGTCTGCCATCCTCTTCGATGAGCCTTTGACCGTCATCGATCCCCACCTCAAGTGGCTTTTGCGTAGAAAAATCAAACAGATTCACGAGCAGTTCAACATCACCATGGTCTATGTGACCCACGACCAGGTGGAAGCCCTCACCTTCGCCGATCAGGTCATGGTGATGTACGAAGGCGAATTGGTTCAGATCGGCACACCCCAGGAACTGTTCGACGAGCCCAAGCACAAGTACGTGGGTTACTTCATCGGCAGTCCCGGCATGAATTTCCTTCCGTGCACACTGGACGGGAACGTGGCCCGAATCGACGGCACCGAGATCCGTCTGGAGGCGGACATCGCCGAGCGGGGACGCCAGCACCATGGCAAGCTCGAGATCGGGATTCGGCCGATGTACCTGGAGGTCCACCGGGCGCCGGTGGACGGGGGCGTTCCGATCGTTGTGCAGGGGGTTGATGATCAGGGCAGCTTCAAGATTGTCACCGGCGTCATGGCTGCGGGCCACACGCTGCGCGCCCGACTGACCGAGGATCAGCCGGTTCCCGATCGGGACGCTTGGCTTAAATTTCCGCCTCACCGGACCAAGCTATACGCCGATGGGCGACTGGTGGCGTAGCAAAGGAGCCTCGTGATGGAGAAATGGGAAAACAACAACGCCTGGTTTCTGGTGCTCCCGGTGTTTGTGATCGTGGCTTTCAGTGCCATCATTCCGCTGATGACGGTAGTGAACTACTCGGTTCAGGATATCTTCGGTCCGGGCAATGCCTATTTCGTGGGGACCGAATGGTTCAAGGAGATGTTGACCGACACGCGCCTGCATGACGCCTTGGGGCGCCAGTTCATATTTTCGGGTCTGGTGCTGCTGATCGAAATACCCCTGGGAATTCTCATCGCCCTGGCCATGCCAAAGAAGGGATGGGGCGCCTCCGCCAGCCTGGTGACGCTGGCCATCCCTTTGCTGATCCCCTGGAATGTGATCGGCACCATCTGGATCATCTTTACCCGGCCGGATATCGGCTTGTTCGGCGTGGGCATCAACAGCCTGAACCTTCTCGACGTGCCCTTTGATCATACCGCGCGGCCGTCTTACGCCTGGGTCACCCTGATGGCCATGGAGGTCTGGCACTGGACGCCCCTGGTGGCGCTGCTTTGCTATGCCGGATTGCGTGCCATTCCGGAAGCCTATTTCCAGGCCGCCAAGATCGACGGCGCTTCGGCCTGGGCGGTTTTTCGCTATATCCAGTTGCCTAAGATGCGAGGCGTGCTGACCATTGCCGTGCTGCTCAGATGGATGGACAGCTTTCTCATCTACGCCGAACCCTTTGCGCTGACGGGCGGGGGACCAGGCAATTCGACCACTTTTCTGTCCATCTATCTGGTCAAGCTGGCCACCGGCCAATTCGACCTGGGACCGGCGGCGGCCTTTTCCTTGATCTATTTTCTCATCGTTCTCTTGTTCTGCTTTATCTTTTACCAGGCACTTTTGAATGTCGGAAAAGGAGAAAAGGTTTCATGAAAGTCCCCATACGAACCGTTGCCCTGTGCTTCTATTTCCTGATACTCGTCGTGCCCATATACTGGATGCTCAACATGTCGCTGCGAAGCAATGCCGACATTCTGAGCACCTTTTCCCTCTACCCGTCCGACATCACCTTTGGAAACTACATCAAGGTATTTACGGATCCGACCTGGTACTCGGGGTATATCAATGCCATCATTTATGTCAGCCTGAATACCGTCATGTCCCTTGCCTTTGCCTTGCCGGCGGCCTACGCGTTTTCACGGTATAAATTTCTCGGCGACGGGCAGATGTTCTTCTGGCTGCTGACCAACCGAATGGCTCCGCCGGCCGTTTTCTTGCTGCCCTACTTCCAGCTTTACTCCACGGTTAATCTTATCGATACCCATATTGCCGTCGCTCTCGCGCATTGCCTTTTCAATGTGCCCCTGGCAGTCTGGATCCTGGAAGGCTTTATGTCCGGCATTCCCAAAGAAATAGACGAAACAGCCTTCATCGACGGCTACTCTTTCCCTCGGTTTTTTTTCACCCTGTTCATTCCGCTGATACGCGCGGGTGTCGGCGTGACGGCTTTTTTCTGCTTCATGTTCAGCTGGGTCGAACTGTTGTTCGCCCGGACGCTAACGGTCACCGAGGCCAAACCGATTGTCGCCACCATGACGCGGACCATCAGTGCCACCGGCCTGGACTGGGGGTTGTTGGCCGCCAACGGCATCCTCACCATCGTTCCGGGCGCGCTGGTGATTTGGTTCGTGCGCAACCACCTTGCCAAGGGATTTGCCCTGGGCCGCGTCTAAAAGGGAATCAGCATGAACTTTGAATGGATGTACTGGACGGTTCCGACGGCGATTTTCTTCATCACTATTTTTGTGATGATCGCAGGCATGTTCATCTGGGAACTGGTGTCGCCGACCGTCGAGCGCCGCGGATTTCTGCGAGTCCCGACGACCAGGGGAACGCGGTTTTTCATCGGGCTCTTGGGAACGGCCTATA
>JASFIA010000058.1:0-9092 GCA_050122915.1 Desulfobacterales bacterium
TTTCCTCATCGGTCCCGCCCTCGGCGGCGCTGCGGGACTCATGGTGGGGCTCTATTACGGGCAGATCAATTTCACCATGGGGTGGCTCTACGGTCTGAAGGCCTTTACGGCAGCCATACTTGGCGGCATCGGCAACATCCCCGGGGCCATGGTCGGCGGCCTGCTGCTTGGAGTGATCGAGGCTATGGGCGCCGCCTATATCTCCATCGCATGGAAGGACGCCATCGCGTTTTTTGTGCTCATCGTCATTCTCATCGTGAGGCCCACCGGGCTTCTGGGTGAACGGGTCGCGGAAAAAGTATGAACAGCAAACGCTATATCGTCTACGCCGTCATGAGCGGGCTGCTGCTGGTATCGCCCGGTTTTCTAAACGCCTATTGGGTGGATGTGCTCAACAACGTCGGCTTGTACGCCATCCTGGCACTGAGCCTAAACATCATTCTGGGCCACGCCGGCCTTTTTCACATGGGTCATGCAGCGTTTTACGCCCTTGGCGCTTACACGACCGCCATCATCAACACCACCTACCACATCCCGGTGCTATGGCTCCTGCCCCTGAGCGGACTGGTGGCGGGACTGGTGGCGCTGGTGGTGGCCCGGCCCATCATTCACCTCCGGGGGGACTACCTGCTGATCGTCACCATCGGCATGGTGGAAATCGTCCGGATCGCTCTGATCAACAACGTCTTCGGGATCACCGGCGGATCCAACGGGATCTTCGGGATCAGCCGCCCCGAGCTCTTCGGGCTTAAGCTGAAGAGCACGACTCATTTTTTCTACCTCATATGGGGATTTGCTGCCCTAACCATCTTCCTGTTCGATCGGCTGGAAAAATCCCGGTTCGGCAGGGCCCTCAATTACCTGCGGGAGGACGACGTGGCCGCGGAGGGCAGCGGCATCGATACCGCCCACTACAAGCTGATCGCGTTCGTCATCGGCGCTTTCTGGGCAGGCATGGTGGGCAATATCTACGCGGCCAAGATGACGATCATCGCCCCGGAAAGTTTTAATTTCTGGGAATCGGTGGTCTTGTTCATGATCGTGCTCCTCGGCGGGCGAGGGAGCATCCGGGGGGTGATCCTGGGGGCGTTTCTGGTCGTGGGACTGCCGGAGTTGTTTCGACAGTTCGCCGCTGCCCGGATGCTGGTCTTCGGCGCCATCATGATCGTCATGATGATTTTTCGCACGGAGGGGATTCTGCCGCCCCTTCCTCGAAAGTATCCGATCCCCGCGACCGGCGGCAGTGGGGACCAGTAAATGAGCCTGTTGAGTTTACAGAACCTGACCAAACGCTTCGGGGGATTGATCGCGGTCGACAATGTCTCCTTTGAGGTCGAGCAGGGAACGATCGTGGGCCTCATCGGCCCCAACGGTGCGGGAAAAACCACGGTCTTCAACCTGATCACCGGCAACTACCGCCTCGACGGAGGGGAGGTGCTTTTCAACGGAGACTCGATCAAACGGCTGCCGACCCACAAGATCGTCTCTCTCGGCATCGCCAGAACCTTCCAGACCATTCGGCTGTTTCAAAAGCTCTCCGCTATCGAAAACGTCCTGGCAGGCTGTCATTGCCGGATGAAGGCCGGTGCCATCGCCGCCATGCTTCGCCCCTCCTTTCAGAAGCGTGAAGAGCAGGAGGCGCTTGCGGTGGCGATGGGCGAGTTGGGATTTGTGGGGCTCAAGGAGCATGCCGAATCACTTGCCGAGAACCTGTCCTACGGTAACCAGCGCCTGCTGGAAATCGCCCGGGCCCTGGCCACCCGGCCCAAGTTCATTATCCTGGACGAGCCGGCGGGGGGAATGAACGACCAGGAAACCGCACGCCTTATCCGCACCATCCAGAGCATTCGCGACCGGGGGATCACCGTTCTGCTGATCGAGCATGACATGAGTCTGGTGATGAAAGCTTGCGAGCATCTGGTTGTTCTGGAAAACGGTGCCAAAATCGCTGAGGGGACGCCGGAACAAATCCAGTCCGACCCCCGTGTGATCGAAGCCTATCTGGGGACCGCAGAGGACTGAGGAAACCATGCTTACGGTAGACAATCTTCATGTCAAATACGGCAACGTAGAGGCTCTCCACGGTATCAGTCTCGATGTAAAAAAGGGGGAAATCGTTACGATACTTGGCGCCAACGGCGCAGGGAAATCCACCACGCTCAATACCATCTGTGGTCTTCTCAAAGCCTCGGGCGGCACCATTCAATTTGACGGTGAAGCGCTCCACAAGCTCCCGGCCCACGAGATCGTTACCCGGGGCGTTGCCCAGGTTCCCGAGGGGCGGCGGGTCTTCAGCACCCTGACGGTTCAGGAGAACCTCAACCTTGGGGCCTTCACCTCCCGGGACAAGGAGCGAAACAGCCGCAACCTCAAACGGGTTTATGACCTGTTCCCGCGCCTGAAGGAGCGTTCCGGGCAGCTGGCCGGCACCCTTTCCGGAGGAGAGCAGCAGATGCTGGCCATCGCCAGGGCGCTGATGGCCAATCCCGTCATCCTGCTTCTCGACGAACCCAGTCTGGGGCTGGCGCCCATCCTTGTCAAAACCATTTTCGAAACCATCAAGGAGATCAACAACAGCGGTCTCACGGTGGTGCTTGTGGAGCAGAACGCCCGAGCCGCCCTCAGGCTCGCCCACAGGGGCTACGTCATGGAGGTGGGCAAAATCGTACTGGAAGACTCGGCCCCGAATCTCCTGGCGAATCCGGAAGTCCAGAATGCCTACTTGGGGGGCAAACACTGATTTCAAAGGTTCTGCGGGCGGTCCACCCCCCGCGAACACCGGAAAAGACCGGCCCTAAATGGTCTAACCATTACAAACCCCACACCCGATTCCCGATGCTGGCGATGCCGGAGTTGAGCCGGCCCTCCATCGGGGGGAGGATCCGACCATGACTCAGACAACCGCAGATACACTGAGACAAGAGGCGATCCAGTTGGCCGAAGCCTGGCAGAGCCGGGCCAACCAACTGCTGACCGGCGATGAAAAAGCCTACCAGAAACAGATCAAAGACCTGCTCACCCGGCCCGGGGACAAAGTCACCCTGACCCAGATGATCGACCAGAGTTTCCGCACCGGCAATTACCGCCGGGTGGCCGATCAGGTCCATTACCTCCTGACACACTACGGCATCCCCGCCTTTTTCTCCAAGAGGGAAAAGGTTCTGATGCAACTGTTCCTGAAAGCCGGTCGCCACCTTCCGGGTATTTCGGTGCCCAAAATGATCGAGAAGATGAGGGAGGACAGCCGCCGGGTCATCATTCCCGGGGAGGCGGACCACCTTCATTCCCATCTCCAGAAACGCAGGGGACAGGGCATCCGTATGAACATCAACCATCTGGGGGAGGCCGTGCTGGGAGAAGATGAGGCAAGGCACCGGCTCGAGACCTACTTGGCGGATCTCCGAAATCCTGAGATCGAATATATCTCGGTCAAGATTTCCACCATCTATTCCCAGATCCAATCCCTGGCCTTAGAAGATACGGTCCGAATTCTGAAGGAGCGGCTCTCTCTGCTTTACCGGACGGCGGCCGACCATGTCTTTGTAAAGCCGGACGGCTCCCGGTCACCCAAATTCGTCAACCTGGATATGGAGGAATACCGAGATCTCGAAATCACCACGGCTGCGTTCATGCGCACCCTGGACCAGCAGGAATTTCTCGGCCATAGCGCCGGAATCGTGCTTCAGGCCTATCTTCCCGACGCCGTCGAGATTCAGACTCGACTGACCGACTGGGCCGTGAAGCGGGTAGCCGAAGGCGGTGCCCCCATAAAAATCCGCATCGTCAAAGGCGCCAACATGGAGATGGAACTCGTGGAGTCCGCTCTTTTCAACTGGCCCTTGGCCCCCTACGACAACAAACGGGACGTGGACGCCAACTACAAGCGGATGGTCCACTTCGGCATGACGCCGGAGCGAATGCCCTGCGTGCATCTGGGAATCGCCTCCCACAACCTCTTCGAGCTGGCCTACGCTTACAGCCTCGCCAAACAAAAAGGCGTCACGGACTATTTCAGCTTCGAGATGCTCGAGGGGATGGCCAATCATGTCCGCCGGGCCATATCCGAGATGACCGGGGAGGTGCTTCTCTACGCGCCCGTGGCCACCCGCGACGAGTTCATCAATGCCATCGCCTATCTGGTCCGCCGCCTCGATGAAAACACCGGAGAGGAAAATTTCCTTCGCTATTCGACGGATCTCACCATCGACTCGGAAGAATGGGCATTTCTGAAAAGGCAGTTTATCGACTCCTGCGACCTGATCGACCGGGCCCCGGTCGGACCCAACCGTCGTCAGGATCGAAACACCGAGAGTTTTCCGGAAACAATGGGCACTCTCCACGACGGGGAATTCAACAACGAGCCGGACACGGACTGGTCCCTGGCCGCCAACCGCCGCTGGGCCCAAACCATCCGTGACCGTTGGATGCCCTCGGAGGACAGGGACCCTATGGACATACCCGTTGTCATTGACGGGGAGGCGCTTTATGACGATCGAGATACCCGGGACTGCCACGATCCCAATGCGAAGCCGAAGACGGTATGCGTGGCCTCCTTTCGCCTTGCCACCAGAGGTGACATCGATAGGGCAGTGGCCACAGCCAAGGCCGACCCTGACGGTTGGCGGGGCCTGTCCTATGCGGAGCGGCACAGGATGCTTTCAAGGGTGGCCACGGAGCTCAGAAACGCCCGAGGCGACCTCCTCGGCGCCGCCTCTGCGAACACCGGCAAAGTCTTCACCGAAGCCGACGTCGAGGTGTCGGAGGCCATCGACTTTGCCGAATACTATCCCTATTCAACCCGCAACTTCGCGGAGATCGAAACCGTCGCCGTCAATGGAAAAGGGGTTGTTGCCGTGGTGTCGCCATGGAACTTTCCGATTGCCATTCCCTGCGGAGGGGTCACTGCCGCCCTCGCAGCGGGCAACACCGTTGTCTTCAAACCCTCTTCGGACGCCGTCGTTGTGGCCTGGATACTGGCTCAGTGCTTCTGGCGCGCCGGCATATCGAAAAAAGTCCTCCAGTTCGCCCCCTGCGCCGGAGGCAGCACCGGTGCCCATCTCGTCACCCACCCGGATGTGGATGCGGTCATCCTCACCGGCGGCACGGAGACCGGCATGGCGATGCTGCGGCAAAAACCGGGGATGTTTCTCTCCGCTGAAACCGGGGGAAAGAACGCCACCATCGTCACCGCAATGGCCGATCGGGATCAGGCCGTCAAGAATGTCATTCAATCGGCGTTCGGCAACAGCGGCCAGAAGTGCTCGGCCACATCGTTGCTGGTTCTTGAAAAGGAAATTTACGACGACGAGCACTTCATGGCCCAGCTTGTCGACGCCGCCAGAAGTTTCAAAACCGGATCGTCCTGGAATTTTTCCAATAAAATGGGAGCCCTAATTCGTCCCCCCTCCGGTGACCTGGAGCGGGCCCTCTCCTCCCTTGAACCCGGCGAGTCCTGGGCGCTGAAACCCGAGTGCATCGAAGGCAACCCTCACATGTGGACGCCGGGGATCAAAGTCGGCGTGCAGCCGGGCTCCTACACCCACATGACCGAGTTTTTCGGGGCGCTGCTTGGGGTAATGCGGGCCGTCAACCTGGATCATGCCATCGAGCTGGTGAACATGACGGGTTTCGGCCTGACGTCGGGCATCGAGAGTCTCGATCTGAGAGAACAGGAGCGATGGAAATCCGCTATTCGAGCCGGCAATCTCTATATCAATCGGGGCACCACCGGCGCCATCACCCTTCGACAACCTTTCGGCGGCATGGGAAAATCGGCGTTGGGGCCCGCCATCAAGGCCGGCGGTCCCAACTATGTTTCCCAGTTCATGGAGATCCAAGACACCGACATGCCCCGCATCGGGGCCCTCAGAAAAGAACATCGCCTGCTGAGAATGGCTTTGGAGTGGCGGCGAAAACTCCTTTGGGGCAAAATGGCCGGTCCCCGGGACGATCTGCGGAAAACCATCCGTGCCATCAAGAGCTATCTCTACCATTGGGAGGAGGAATTCGGCGTCGAAAAGGATTATTTCCACCTCCGGGGCCAGGACAACATCCATCGCTATCGTCCCCTCGGAACCATTGCGGTAAGACTCCACGAGGCGGACACCCATTTCGACACCCTGGCCCGCATCGCTGCGGTATGGATAGCCGGCAGCATCCCCGTGGTGAGCATCCCCGAGGGGCTCGACAATGCCGTCACCGCCTTTCTGGCATCGACGGAAGGGAAAAAGCTTGTTGGACGTGCGCCGATCAGACGGCAGTCGGACGATGCGCTGGTGGCCTCGATCCCCTTGCTGGACCGGATCCGCTACGCCGCTCCGGACCGGGTGCCCGCCGGTGTGCTGGCGGCGGCCGCCGAGAAGGGGTTTTATATCGCCCGGACACCGGTGCTCATGGAAGGGCGGGTCGAACTGCTCCACTACGTCCAGAACCAAAGTATCTGCAACACTTACCACCGATACGGCAATTTGGGGGAGCGCACCGTCCTGTAGACCACAGCCGGATTCTCCGATAGGGCCTCGCCGCATGGCGGCGGGGCCCGTTCCGCCGAAGACCGGTGTTCTATCCATCGCCGACACCGGGGTCGTTTGCGCCTGCAGTCGCCATCGCCCCGATCCTTCCCGGCAGAGTTCGTGACCCCGATCCTTAATCCACCCCTTGGGTATCCATGCGCCACGTTTTCCGGCGGCATCACCGGTCCGGCGTGACGGATCTGTCCACCTCTGCCCTCTTTCTCGCGGGCGGCCCCCAGGTGCCCGGCAACATCCCTCCCTCAAAAGGTTCGCGGTGGTCTGGCAGCGGATCCGGTGGTGGAGCCGATTTCGAGTAGCCTCACTAAAATGTAGACTTCGATGGTATCACTATTAAACATTGATACTTTAATAATATGTGGCTATCATTGTGAATGGATCATCAACCGACAGGACATGGCATGACAGAACCGAACCGCAACGAAGAGGTGATCAGCCGGCTTGTCAGCAGTATCCGCCGCCTGGTGCGGGCGGTCTCTGCGGACGCGTTCCAGATGAGCCGCCGATACGGGTTGACCAGCGCACAAAGCGGCGTTCTCCGGATGATCCGTAAACACGGCCCCCTGTCCTCGGCGGATCTAAGCCGAAAACTTCGCGTGACGCCTTCCAACGTGACGGGCATTATTGATCGTTTGGGAAAAAAGGCCCTGGTAGAACGGGTTCCCAAAGCCGGCGACCGACGTGTAATGAGGATTCAACTGACGAAAAAAGGGCATGATCTCGCGGGAATACTGCCAAACCCAATTGAGAGCAAGCTCATTAATGGCCTTTCCGACATGGAGTCGGAGCACCTTGAGCTCCTTTGCCAAATGCTCCATGGTCTTCTGGAGGTTATCGATACCGTTCCTGTCACCGAGAAGACTTGGGCGGTTTCTTCTGAAAAGGAAACGCTTCCCGAGGCGTGAACCGGAAGTGATGATTCTGATCTGTGGCCCAGACACCCCATCGGGTCCGTCAGGAATCGGCAGGGAGTTGATCTGATATCAGGCGCACCTTGCGGGCGAATTTTATAGCAAAAAACAGGCCGAGGGCGGTCCCGGCGATACCGGCATCCCGCAGGCTCTGAACGATGAGGGTCTCAATGACATCCGTCCAGCCGCAAACGCCGGCGGACCAATGAACGTCCAGGGGCCAGAGGAGAGATACCGAGCCATCGGTCAAAACGAGATCCGCAACCACGTGGGAGAGCACCACCATCACCGCGGTTCGGCAGGCCGGTAGCGGCACCTTTCTCCTCGACCGCCCCATCTCAGAAAACAGCCATCCGGCGAACAGGGCAAACAACAAGCTGTGGGTGGGCCCCCGGTGAAACAGGCTTCCATTCCCGTTCGTCAATAGCCCCAGCAAGATATCGATGTCCGGCAAGCTGGCCAGAGCGCAGACAATCCCATAAAAAAAAAGTCGTGAATCGCCGTTACGCGGCGCCTGAGTGATCTCGGCCACGGCAAGACCTATGGCGGCATGTCCCAGGGGTAGAGGCATGATCTCCGGTATCCTTTGAGTGGTTCTGCAACCCGGCGGGGCAAAGGCCTTCGGGCAGCTCTATCCTACCTATCGGCTATTGTCATGGGGGGCTTGACAGGGCATGTTCCCTGCTGGATAATCGCGACACTCTCACAGGCGGGCAAAGCGGTTCCGCCCGCACCCAGGGACCCAGATACCCTATGAAGCTTCTTGTTATCGGCGACCTCCACGGACAGAGGCCTGCCATAGCCTTTCCGGATGCCGACCTGATCTTGGCCCCGGGAGACTTTTGTTCGGATGCGGTTCGCCCCTATGCCTTTCGTGCCATGGCGGAAAACGACCGGCAACCGGACCGCCGCCCGGTCGAGTGGTACGACCTCTTGGGCCGAGAGGAGGCCAAGGACCTCGTCCTTGAATCTCTTGCCGACGGACGAAACACTTTAGAATCACTCAATCATCAGGGTTTGCCGGTGCTCGTGGTGCCGGGCAACGGGGACTGGAAAGCAGACCCCGAGTCCCGATGGCCCTTTCTTCGGGTCGATCACTTCCTCGAGCTGATCTCGGGGTTGGGCCGCATCACCGATGTCGACCGCCGGGCAATCACCATCGGCAATCTCGACGTCGTGGGTTACGGGATGTCATCGGGGCCCGAAGTGCCTCTCACCCCCGAAGAGTGGGCCCTATTCAGCCCCGATCAACGTTTTCGGCTGGCAGCCGAGTACAACACCACCTTAAAGGCCGTTGCCGACGGATTTCACGGCAGCGGTTCCCCTGCCGTCTTCCTGACCCACAATGTTCCCTACGGCACGCCGCTGGACATCATCACCGATCCCTCTTCCCCCCGGTGCGGCCGGCACTTCGGCTCCGTCATCGCCAGACGGACCGTGGAAGATTGGCGGCCGGCAGCCTGCATCGGCGGCCACATGCACGAACACTTCGGAATGTGCGACTTGAGCGGTGTTCCGGTTTTCAACAGCGGATTCGGAGGCCGCGTCAACACACTGATCGAAATGGATGACGGCGTCATCCAGAGCGTCCGCTTCCACGGCGGAGAGCCCACCATCTACCCGAAGGCATCGAGCCCTCTGCAAGACCGCC
>JASFIA010000059.1:0-8938 GCA_050122915.1 Desulfobacterales bacterium
ACGGAGCCCATTGCTTCCAGGATGGACAGGGGGGGGTGGTTCTCCGCGGCGATCAGGTCCAGAGTGTCTTCGATTCTGGCCCCCTCTTTTTCGATAAGGGAGGCCATCTCCGGGTCGTCGATGGGCAGGTATCGCATAGGAAATCGCTCCGCAGTCGGTTACGGATGCTATCGGAGCCGTCAGGGCGGCCGACCCTTCTGCCCCAACAGGCCCGGTCGACCCTGTCGGGCAGGGACTTCGGCCCGGTCTGGTTTCCCGGCGCCGGGAGTGTCAGACGCCCTTGACACCGCCTCCGAAGATCGCAAAAACGATAACGAGAATCAGCGCCTGGATCACCCAGCCGATCAGGCAAACGCCGAAAGCCCTGAGGGTGCTCTTGTAGTCTAAGGCCTGCCTGACGCCGATCACCATGGCGGCCAGCATCCAAATGCCAGCCACGGAAAAGGCGACGGTGACCAGGCCGGGAATGATGCCTGCCACGCGAATCAATCCGGGGGCGCTCGAGAAGCCGATGGTGCGAAGCAGCTCTCCGTGGTCTGCATCGGTGTCCGCCTCGGGCAGAAACCTCGTTCCGATAAAATAGGTAAGATAGGCCCAGACATACCAGCCGACGAGGGCGGCGACCGTTCCGAATACAATTCCCCCGACACCACCGCTGCCGACACTGCCGATCCCTGCAGCGACACTGGAAAGCATCACCACAACCATGGCTTGGGTGGTCGCGCCCTTGTCGGCTTCGACCTCTTCATAGAGACTCACATCCAGCTTCGCAGCGCGAAGCATCCGATTCTTGAAATCAGTCATGTCATCCTCCTAAGGGAACGGTTATCTCCCGTCTGAACACTCATGCGACAACGCGGTGGGGCCGGTATCGACCGCTAATCATTGGCAACCCAATCGACGGCTTCCCTTGGCAGGGCGCCCGAAAGCCGTGCCGTGGCATTACAACCCATGGCGGCCTCTCCGATGTGACCGCCCATCGAGATGGCGGGTCTCTGGGGTCGCTGCGGTGATCTGAGTGAGATGGATAGCCGTTGGGGTATCCTTTCGGATCAGGTCAGCAGGGCATCGAGCCCGTACAGTTTTTCCGTACACTCTGGGCAGAGACTGTGGCTGAATTCCGCATTGGAGTGTTTTTTGAGGTAGTGCTCGATCTGGCGCCAGTAGCCTTGATCGTCCCGAATCTTTTTGCAGGACGCACAGATGGGGAATATCCCTCTCAAGGCGGCGACTTCCTCCAATGCGGTTTGTAGTTTTAGGATGAGGATTTCTTTTTGCGCTTCGATCCTCTTCCGCTCCGTGATGTCGGTGCAGAAGCCTCCGATCGCAACCACCTTCCCCCTCCCGTCGCAGATGGGGAATTTTAAGGTAATGAACGAAAAATCGCCGTCGGGCAGCGAGATGGTCTCCTCGAATTCCAGAGACCGGTTTCGTTTGAGAACCGCTTCGTCCTGTGATCGGAAAAGCTCAGCGATCTCACGGGGGAAAATGTCGTAGTCGGATTTTCCGCCGATCTGTTTCCTGGAGGTTTTGGCCAGGCATTCATACTGCCGATTCACCAGAAGATAGCGAAAGCCCGTGTCCTTCAAAAAAATGGGTGCCGGGGTGTTGTTGAAGACCGCCAGAAAATAGGCTTTGCCTCTATTCTGTATGGCCAGGGTGCGCTTCAGCAGCCGGTTTTCCATCTCTAAGGCGTCGATCCTCTGGGACAGGTTTTCTAAGGTCGATTCAGGCATGCCCGACACCTCATGGTGAACAATGGTGAACAGCGGAATGGGCTGATCCACGGCTTCCCCTCGGCAGGGCCTCCACGGACGGCCGTTCAGCGACCCCACCCACGCTTGAGAAACCCGTGCTTATCAACGGAGGCATCACCCGCTTTCTTGAAAGGATGGCGCCCCATATTGCATCATAGGATCGCCCTATTGTCAAAAAAAAGCCCCCCTGCCGCGCGGGATGTCGAACGTCTGGTCACTTACCCTCTTCGTGCAGCCGGATACCCCCATGGCCTGACGGTCATCGGGGTCCCAAGGGGTCCATGGATCCATCCGGACAAAGACGCCGGTTCATCGCCTGCGGCACCGGCGGGAACGACACGGTTTCACAGGGGGGCTTCGAATCCTTTGCCGGTCCTTCCGGTCATCTCAAGGTAGCCATGCCCTCCGACCGAGGCGCCCTTTCGGGTCCCGGTCACCGAAACGCTTCCCTCCCAATAGGTAACGCCGGTGGTTTCATCGGTCGCCATCTCCTGGTCTGGAAAGGCGGCGGTCAACTCGAGACGAAGGTCCAGGGGGTGTAGAACGAGACTCCAGCCGATCGGATAGACGGCCCCGGATCGAGGGCTTTCCCAGCGGGCCCCCGGGATTGCGGTAAAATCCTCCCGGCCCAGGGCCAAAGGGGTTCCGTTTCCATCCACGAACGTTCCGCTGGAGGCGGCGCTTACCCCCCCTTCCTCCCGGCGAAGAAGAAAAAGCATGACCTCGGTACCGTCTGAGAGTTGGAGGCTGAACCAGTCCCATCCAGCAAGCCCCGGTTCCAGATAGGCGGAGGAGAATTCCTGATCCATCCATCCCAGTCCCTCGACCGGTATGGATTCCCCCCGGAGGACGAGGTGGCCGGCAACGGCAAGCCGGGTGAAGGAATAGTAGCAACTCGCTCTCTCCGGTGTGGCGCCCTTTCGACTGTAGCCGGCATCCCCGTGAAGGACCAAGGGCTTTTCCGGCACCAGTTGAAGGCGGTAGCTGAAATCCTCTCCAGCGGCTTGCAGCCGGTGTGACCGTGAATCGATCTGGGCCTCCCAGTCTCGAAGACGAATCCGGGTGATCCCATCGTGTTGCGACGCACCGGCCAGCAGCGTCATTCCCCTGGCCATGGTGTCCGCCGTGTAGTGAACCCGCCCACCGATGTCGGAGACGGCGGCATGACCGATATAGATCTGGTTTGTCCGCCATTTGGAGAGGGCCTCGCCGGCCCTTCCCCCCTCCTTTTCCGGGTCCGGGGTCAACTGCCGCCTGAAAACGGTGAACTGAAAGCCGAACCGCCGGCCGTCCGCCGCCGCCAGATTGCCCGTATAGTACCACCATTCGGTCTGATAACCCGGATGAGGGCCGTGATCACGGGGAAACGTTAAGTGGCAGGGACCGGTTATGGACCGAAAGTCGTCCTCCCCGCCACGCACTTGGGAGGCAAGCGGAGCCGCCAGGCAGCACCCCAGCCCGATGACTGCGGCAATGATATTTGGTCGCAAAAAGGGGGCGGCGATAGACGGCCGACGACCGGGGCGGGCCGACCCGGGGAACCGAAAGAGTCGCTCGGCCAATGACCGGGCCGACTCTTTGCGCTTTGCACGAAACGGGAACATCTCAAACCGTCCTTTCACCCGTTATCCGTCCCGGAGCAGCATCGCCGGCGGGTGCCGGAAGGCCACACCGACCGCTGGCAGGGCGGCCGCCAGGGCGGTCAGCAGGATCAGAGGCAAAGAAAGAATCAGTCCCCCATAGTCGATGCTGTAGAGAAACGTCCAGCCGAAGGACTGCCGGTTGATGACAAACACAAGAAGGTAGGAGAGCATGAACCCGCAGACGAGACCCGCGAATTCTCCGAAAACGACCATGAAAACCGTTTCCCAGAGGATGATCCGTCTGGCCTGGCCCCCGCTTCCTCCCACTGCCAGTATGGTGTTGAACTGGCGGGTCCGCTCCAGGACCAGCACCGTCATGGTGGTGGTTATCCCCAAGGCGGCAACGGAAAGAGCTATCAGAAGCAAAACACCGGTCACCGCAAAGGTTTCGTCGAAAATCCTCAGGACGGCCGCCCGAAGGTCTCGACCGCTCATCATGTCGAACCGGTCACCGAACCGATCCAAGATGCGGTCCCTGAGCCGATCCACAGCGGCATCGGAGTCTCCGTCAGACGGGTCGAGGAAAAACCGCACTCCGCCCCATGGAAGCCCGCCGAAGGCGGGCCCGAAACCCTGGAGGGAGGCGAAAACCACCCCGCCCCGCGTCCGGTAGTCCCTGACCACCCCCAAGACGGGGGCTGACAGTTCGACCCCGTCCACCACCGCCTCGAAGCGCCCCCCATAGCCGATTCCGGTGCGGTTGGCGAAGACCTCGGACACCACCACGCCGTCGCCTCTGAGATGGGCCGGCATCGCTGCCTCAGGGTCCCCCTTCATCCAGATGAAGCGGCCGTTACGATGGAAGGCCGCCAGATCCAGAAAATCGATCTGATAGGGCGTGTCCCCGTGGGCGAGGGTAAAACGTCGGCTGGGAACCATGTCCACGCCGGCATCTTCAGCCATTTGGGAAATGCCGATCATCTCCGAGGTGGAGAAGGGTTCCCAGATTTGGTTCACCTCGGCGTTCCGGGTGGTCAGGAAAAGATCGCCGCTGATGGTCTGGTGAACCCAGAGGTCAACGGTGGTTCTAAAGCTGTGAATCATGATCACCAAAGCCGAGTAGAGGGCCACGGCCGTAATCAGGGCCCCCACGGAAATGGCGGTCCTGGGTCCGGTATCCCGGATGTAGCGGGCGGCCAGCAATGCCGGAACCCCACCGAAAATCTTGCTCATCGGTGACATCCACCGTCCCACCCACCGGATCCCCAGCGGGGCCAGGAGGGAAAATCCTCCAAAGAGCATCAGCATGCCCAGATATCCAGGAATCGGCGCCCCCCCGAGGCCGGGCATGGCAGACAAAGGACCCACCACGGCGATGCATCCCAGTCCGGCAAGAGCCAGACCCGTCGGAGAGGTTCGGCCCGCAGGGCTGTCGGCAGGGGGGCTCATAGCCTCCATGGGCGTCACCGACATGGCTTCTCGAGCCGGCTGCAGGGCCGCAAGCAGCGACACCCCAACCGTGACCAAGAGGGAGAGAAGCGCCTCCAACAGGCTCAAATCGGCCGCCTGCACCACAACCCGGACAAAGAGGGTGCTGATGGTCTGGCTGACACCGGCAAGCAGGTAGCGGATCAGGATGGTGCCCAGTGGAATGGCAAGAATCCATCCCGCAAGCCCGTAGACTCCCCCTTCCGCCAGAAACAAGAGGAAAATGCTTCGTCTGGAGGCTCCAAGGGACCTGAGAACCGCAATTTCCCGCCGCCTGGAGGCGGCGTTCAAGGAGATCAAACTGTAGACCAGAAACATGCCCACGAAAAGCGATGCGAACCCCAGCACCGATAAGTTGAGCTGATAGGCACGAATCATTCCGCGGCCGCTCTCCCGGACAGCCGATGACCGACTGACCCGCACGCCCTCGGGAAGCACGGCCGACAGATCGACAGCACCGGTGCGGTCGGAGGTCCTGATATCCACCCGGTCGAGTCGGCCGATGGTCCCCGTGAACTCCTGGAATGTGGCGATATCGCAGATAGCGACCCGCCCACCCTGGGCAAGGGCCAACCCCTGAGCGTCCAAGCGTCCAAGGATGCGAAAGGACGCCGTCTGGTGGGCATGGACCAGCCGAACCGCGTCCCCTTTTCTCCAATCCCTCTCCTCGGCCAGTTCCGGACCGACCATCATGGTCAGGGGCTCGGCCATGAGCCGGGACCACGCCCCCTCCCCCGCCGGCTCCCGCTCCCCCTCCGCCGCCCATGAGCGAAACTGTCTATCCATAATGGGATCGATCCCGATCAACAGAAACGACGGGGAAGACGGCCGGTCCTCCCGGACGTAAACGCTCGAAAAGGCCGAAATCGCCTCGACTTGCGGGTGTTCCAGAAGCGGTTTGATGATTTCCTCGGGCACCCGCCCGCCGGGTCGGCTCACTGCCAGATCGGCGTCACCGGCCACCAGATCGACGCTGCGGGTGAAGGCATCCAGAGAGGCCCTCACGGAAAGCCGAACACCGGTAAAGACCGCCGCCCCCAGGGCGATTCCCACCAGAACGGCCACCGAACGAAGCCGGTGCCGCAGAATGTGGCGGCAGGAGAAACGGTAGAACAGGATCAGGAAACGGATCAGTGGCCCCATGGGTCGCCCTCGAGCTTTCCATCCTTGAGGCGCAGAACCTGGGTGGCCCAACGGTCCGCCTGATCGCCGTGGGTGGCAATGACGACGGTCCGCCCCCGGGATCGGTTGAGGTCGGCCAGCAGGTCCACAACGGCGCGGCCGTTTCGGCTGTCGAGATTTCCGGTGGGCTCGTCGGCAAGGACGATCTTGGGGTCGTTGATGAGGGCTCTGGCGATGGCCGTCCGCTGCATTTCGCCTCCGGAAAGCTGATACGGCCGGTGGTGGATCCGACCGTCGATCCCCAGCCAGTCCAGCAGGTGGCGTGCCTTGGCCTGGGTGTCGGACGAGGGAATCCCTGCAAGGAGGGCAGGCAGGCAGACATTTTCAATGACCGAGAGGGTGGGAAGAAGGTTGAAAGATTGAAATACGACCCCGATAACCTCCCGACGGTAACGGGTGAGATCGCCTTCGGTGCTTCGGTTCAAGGGGCTGCCGTCGACGACGAGCTCTCCCCCGGTGGGCCGGTCAAGACCCGCCAGCAGGGACAGGAGGGTACTTTTCCCCGAACCGCTGACGCCCTTTAGCACCACGAAAGCTCCCGCCTCCACCTCGAAATCTATCCCACCCAACCCCGTCACCGTGGTATCCCCCAGGGCATAGGTTCTCTCAAGGCGAACAGCGGAAATGAGGGGCGACGGCAGGGTCATGGTTGCAGGTAACCCTTGGCCACCGCTTCGTCGATCAAGGCTTGGATGCAGCGGTGGAGACGTTCCGAGGCTCTTGCGGTTTCAGCGGTTCTTTGAACGACTTGGGACTTCTTGACACCGTGTTCCCGCCAGGAGCGACCACGGGTGGATAGATTCTGTAGCAGGGGTTGAAGACGGTCGATGGCCCTGGCGAACCTGGATTCGGGAGTTCGTCCCGATTCGAATTCGTTCCACAATTCGCGAAACCGCGCCGCCTGATCCTCGGGGAGAGACCCAAAAAGTCGGTTGGCGGCGGCCAGTTCCCGATCCGCCTGCCCTGCCGCCGCCGCCTCGTCGTAGCAGAAGGTGTCGTCGGCATCGATTTCAACCACATCGTGGAGGAGCAGGAGCTCGATGACACGGGTCATGTCCGGCCCGTCGTCGGCGTACTCGGCCAGAACGAGAGCGGTCAGGGCCAGGTGCCAGGAATGCTCGGCTGAGTTCTCCCACCGGGTGCCGTCGGTGAGAAGGGTCCTCCGGCGGACTGATTTCAATTTGTCCAGTTCGATGATGAAGCCCAACTGCCGGTCTAGACGATTCATGGAGCCTCCCAAACGGGGTATTGATCGGCCAGAGGACCGAATGGCTGGAGGGGGCATGATGTGATCGAGCCGATGGACTATCCATGAGGAGAGAACGCATCTGGGTCCTCATTCGGGTGTGATGCCCCACACGGCAAAAACCGGGTCTGAGGCGACCCGCTGATGGGCGTACTTGTCGCCTTCCGGCCGCGGATATCCCTGAATGGAGAAAGATTCCATCCGGCCGAATCCGCCGTCACGAAGGAGAAGTTCCAGGACGAAACCCATGCGTTCGAAGGGGTGAAGGTCCGGCCACAATCCAATGGCCTTGGGGGGAAACCATCGGTCGGAAAAGGCAAGTGCAAAGAGCCCTCCCGGGCGGAGCACCCGCCGGACATCCGCCACCACTTCCATGGGCCGAACCAGATATTCCACCGACAGGCTGCAGATAACAGCATCAAAACGCCCGCTGTCGTATGGGAGACGGGTGTCCTCGTTGAGGTCGTGGACCGTGAAGGCGTCCAACCGGGGGTTGGCGCCGAGTTCGACCCTATTCATGCCCAGACCCTCCATCCGCTGGAGGGAGAGCCCTTCCGGCAGATGAGAGTCCCAGCTGGCCATCAGGTCCAGAACCCGCTCCCTTCCGGTCAGCAGATCACCGTAAAGAGACCGAAGCAACCGGGCGGCCGTGTCGTCGATGTGAGGAACCATACGGGGGGAATGGTAAAACCGGCTGTCCTTGGTCGGGTCCGGCCGCACGAAGGCCCCGTCGTGGAAAAAATCCGTTGGCCTGCCGGACGCCCGAGCCTGCATTCCCGGTCCCGACGCCACCGTTTCAAACCAGTCGATACTGGTCCCCCCGTGCTCTTCGAATTTATCCCTTACATCGTGGACATGGGCGGAAAAAAGGAGGTCCACACCGGCCAAGGGGTGAGTGACGTCGGTCAGGATGGTTGTTTGATCCATGTCCAGGCATCGGAACGGCGCCAAGTTGCCACGAAAGACTCCGCTGACGCCCCTCAAGAGCCCCTGGGGATAAAACCGCCCGATTCTGGGATCGAAGGGGCGTCCGTCGGGCAGGGTTTTCCCCAGGTTCCGGCGGTGGACCCGGTGGATGCCACCCTTGAAATTTCTCGGCAGCATTCGGTCGGCGGGGATCGTGCATTCCACGCGATCACCGGTCCGGGCACCTTCCAGGCGGGATCTCATCTCATCGGGGAGAATGTCCCTCCAGAAATTGACCCGGGGGGCGTGATAGCCGTCGGTATGGCGGACACCGTTTTTTTCCCAGGAAAGAAAAAAGTCGGCGGTGGCGAGCACATCGGAATGGATTCGTTTGTCTTCGGCTGCAGCTGTCATAGATCACCTCGAGCGATGCCCTGCCGGCACGGCATCCAGTATTGTCGGAGGTCGGCGTTGCACTATGGTAATGCGGAATCGGCAATTGGCAATCAGGGGAGGGTGTCCATCACAGGGTATCGGCGGTATCCCGGCAGCGGTCACAGGCGCAGTCCCCACAGCAGTCGCTCATCTGCTGGATAAAGCGGGCAGAACAAATATGGGGCTTGGTGGCGATGTGCCCGCCGTCGGGTTTTCCACCCGCATCCGGCAGGACGCTGTGGCGCTTGCGCATGGCCCCAAGGAACGCCGGTACCTTTAGAGAGTGGTGGTTGAGGTGGTCGGCTTCATGGCGGACCTCCACTGGCGAGCAAACCACCGAC
>JASFIA010000060.1:0-8906 GCA_050122915.1 Desulfobacterales bacterium
CGAAAGAAAGATATCCTCGACACCGCCGAAGAAGAAGAATTCAAGGAAGACGTCTTGGCCTATTTTTTTCTGTCGACCGCCGAGGGGCCCCTTCGGCGGAAGGATCTGGACAAACGGGTCGAGGCTTGGCTGGAAAGCCGCGGGGACTGTGTTGTCGATTTCGAAGTGGAAGATGCCCTTACCAAGCTAAAGCGGCTTGGCGTTATCCGCCGGGTGGACGACCGCCTGTCCTGTCTGGATCTCGAAAGGGCCATGCCAGCGCTGGACGCCATCCGGGACGGCTACTTCCCATCCGGTCCCTGGGGGGAAGCGAACCCGCCCCGATGAGGGCTTCTCCCCCACGGCATCTCAGGGAAAGGCGTTGAGCATCATCCACCGAAGGAAAAAGAAATACAGACATCCACCCCCCAGAAGCATCAGGCACGGTTTCCAGAGCCGTCGATAAACCGCTGACGGGGAGGCATGGAAATAGCTGTTGGACAACAACAGGCACAGGTGAAGGGGCGATAACAGGACCCCCGTGAAGCCGCTGACCAAGGCCAAAACCAGATAGATAATCAGCAAATCGCCCTGGCCGGCCGAACGGACGAGAGACACCAAGATGGGAAAGGTGGTCCCCACAAAGGCGATGGTGATGCCGGCCACCCCTCCAACCACAAACGGCAGAATGATCGTGACGAGCAACAGGGGAATTCGCCAGTCGATCAGCTCCCCGCTCAGGGCCTCCACGGCGCCGCTGACGTCGAGAACCCCTTTGAAGATCAAAATCCCCGCGACCATGTAGGCAATCCTCAGCTGCTCCGGATGGAGCAGTATCCGCCGCCGCTCCGGGAAAGGCAGTCGATTGCCGTGCCACACCCAGACGATGGCCACTACCAGGGCGGCAATGAGACCCATTTCCTTGTCGATGCCAAGCCCTGTTCCCGCCAGCAACGGGGCCAAAAGCGCCCCCAGTCCCAAACCCAGAACCACCACGATCAGAATCGGCAGCAGTTCTCTCACAAAGGGCCCAAGGGGCGGACGGGGTTCCGGGTCCCCGATGGGAAAGGGGGCGTCGAAGCGCCCCCAAAGCGCCGAAAAGCCTCCGGCAATGGCGACAAGTGTCATCGGAAAGGACACGGCCACAAACACCCAAAGGTCGATGCCGGAAAGGGCCGTTACCAGAATGATGCCGGGATAGAGGGGCCACCAGTATTCCCAAATGTGGCGGAACCAGTAGTTGACAAAACTGAGGTCCTCCGGGGGGTGACCCCGGATGGCGCCGATGGCACGGACCATCGGGGCGGAAAAGATGGCCCCGCCGGGCATGGGCAACAGTCCGATCAGCATCGGAAACGTGATGAGATTGATTCGAGGACTCCGGACGAGGCCTTCGAAGCCGGTCAACAGCCGCTTCATCTGACCGGAGACTTCCATGGATCGGCTCAGCACCAGGATCAGCACGACCACCAGGGACAGGGACAGGGTTTTGGGCTGCACGAGGGAGCGGCCGACGGCCAGCAGAAGGGGAACCGGGGCCATACCGAAGCCCAGACCGAGGAGAATCGATGCCGCGGTGAAGGCGTTGCCCAGGCTCCATTTTTTCCGGATGGCCGCCAGGAGCAAGACAAAGACCAAAGCGATTCGAACGATGGCCGGCACCTCGTTCAGCAATACCATATGGACTCCTGGGCAGGGAGGATTGAAACCAAGCCGGGATTGTCCGTCAACGGTTGGTGGAGCCGTCCAGAGGCACTGGAGGAATGGGTTTGAGACGTTTCTCCCGGTCCACGCAAACCAGATGGATCACCGCCCGGACAGCGGGTTTGGCCCCGCCCGGCCGCCACGCCTCCTGCGTCCAGACGAGGCGGTAGTCGCTCTCCTTCGCGACCGTGGAACGAATGTCCAGACGGTCCCCGAACTCGGCCCCTTCCAGATAATGAATTTCCGCTTTGTAGACTGCAAACCCCACCCCGTCATCTTTCCAGAGCGCAACCAGACGCTCCGGGCCGATAACGGCCTCCCGGGCCCGTTCAAAATATTTCAAATAATTGGAATGGTACACCACCCCGGAATGGTCGGTATCCTCGTAATAGACTTGAACCTCGAAATGATGCGGTATCGGTGTCATGGGCGATCGGCATTCTCCTCGTGGGGAGATGGTTTCGGCCCGGAGCTTATCGTGCCGGGTCGTTTCTGGCCAGAAGTCCGGTCAGGCGTTTGACCATCATCTGATGGCGGGCGTTGTCGGGGTCGGCGTCGAGGGCTCTTTTCCCCCACTTCAGGGCGTTTTCGAAATCCTCCTCCTGTCTGAAATTCTCAGCAATGGCGTAGAGAAGATCCCCCGCCGACGCATTGCGCAACGAATCCGGAATGCTGAGGGCCTTCTCGAAGTCGGCAATCGCCTTCCGGTGCTTCCTCTGGATCGTCATGCAACTGCCCCTGCCGATCAAGCTCTCCTCATCCCAGGGATCCAGAGTGAGTGCCCGAGAGTACAGCAGAACCGCCTTTTCGATTCGACCCTCCACTTCATGGATCTTTCCCAGGTAAAAATAGGGATTGTCACCGTCCGTGTGGCGGTATCCCGGATCGTCGTCGAGCACCGACTCAAAGGCCTCGACGGCTCCCATGCCGTCGCCCTGCCGGAAGCAGGCGACCCCGTGGGCGAATCGATCGGCGATGGGGCGCTTTCCTTTCAGTGGCGGCATATGGCGGATCCTTTCAGGCTGTCGTTACCGGCCGAGGGTCCAAACGCCCGGACCATGTCACCTCTCTCCTAACGGAAATCGAAACGATTGTCTATCACCCTCCCCCAGACGACATGGCGCCCCTGACCGAGGTAGTATCGGCGCCGACTGGCATTTGTATATACCTTACCTTTCCTTTTATATTTACATTTATATTGACATACGCTCTTTGTCTGATTAGATGTCGTTGGAGACCATGGAAGGAGGTGCCATGACGCCGGAACTGACCGCCAGACAATCCCAGTTTCTAGACTATCTGGAAACCGAGATACACCGAAAAGGCCGAGCCCCCAGTCTGCGAAATGCCGCCCGGCATATGGGGGTCAGCCACGCTGCCGTGGCTCAGATGCTTCGCACCCTGGAGAACAAGGGTCGCGTCCGGCGGGAAGGGCGCTACAGCCGGAACCTCCACCTTTTAAAACGCCTCGGAGTCCCTGACGGCAGCGGCCGATGGCGGGAAGTGCCGGTGGTCGGCCGGGTGACGGCGGGTCTTCCCATGTATGCCCAGCAGGAGTGGGGCGGCAGCATCGTCGTCGACAGCAGCCTCTACCCGGGGCAGCACCTCTTTGCCCTCCGGGTCGACGGAGACTCCATGAGGGAGGCCGGCATCCTTCATGGGGACCTGGCCATCTGCAAACCCCGCCAGTACGCCCGAAACGCAGAGATCGTCGTGGCCCTGGTCCACGAAGAAGAGGCCACGGTCAAACGGTTCTTTCTCCGGGAGGACCGTATCGAACTGCATCCCGAAAACCCCGATTATCCGGTCATGACGTACAGCTTCGACGAGGTCATGGTTCAAGGAAAGGTCATCGGGATCCAGAGGGGGCCGGAGGGCGTCACCCCATGACTCGACGCGGGTCGTCGGACGGCGCCGTCGAACGAAAATGCCGGATCCGGGTGGGCACCAGTGGCTATTCCTACCCTGAATGGATCGCGGCAGGCGTGTATCCGCCGGGCACATCCCGGGGACGGATGCTGGCCGCCTACGGGGAACGGTTCCCAACCACGGAACTCAACTATACCTGGTACCAGATGCCCAAGGCCGAAACCGTCGAACGAATGCTGACCCAAGTTCCCGCAGGGTTTTGCTTTGCCGCCAAACTCATCCGGACGCTGACCCACGAAGTGGATTCGGGCCAGTGGCGGGGGGAAGCCGCTCGCTACCGGGACGGCATCGCCCCCCTGATCCTCTCCGGACGCCTGGCTGCCGTTTTGATTCAGCTGCCGCCCTATTTCAACCGTTCCCCGGCCTATCGCCACTACCTGGCTTCCCTTCTGGACGCCCTGGAGGGGCTGCCTCTGGCCGTTGAGTTCCGCCATGGCTCATGGGCCACGGACCGGGTGTTTTCGGAATTGGAGCGACGGCGGGTGACGCTGGTGGCCGTGGACACTCCCGACATTCCGGGGCTCTTCCCCCGACTGGATGTGGTGACCCATCCGGAGCTGTTCTATGTCCGCTTCCACGGCCGCAATGCCAGGGGGTGGCGCTCCGGTCATATGCAGCACCAGTTCGATTACGATTACAGCGACGACGAACTAAACGAATGGGCCTCGGTTCGGATCGCCCCCATGAGCCGCCAAACGCGTCGGGGGGTGATTTTTTTCAACAACCATGTCCGTGGGCAGGCACCAGAAAACGCCAGGCGCCTCATGGCCATTCTGGACAGTCAGAAACTATTGGAGCAGACCCCGTGTATCGATCCATCATTCACCTGAATGTGGCCGATTTCGCCGCCGCCGTGGAACGGGTGGCGGATCCCCGGCTGCGGGATCGGCCTGTCATCGTCGCACCGAAAGGCGCGCACCGGGCCGTGGTGCACGATATGAGCGAAGAGGCCTATCAGGAGGGCGTCAGAAAGGGGATGGCCCTGGACAACGCCATCCGGCGCTGCCGAAACGCAACAGTGCTTCCCCCTCACCCGGAACGCTACCGACAGGTCATGAAGGCTCTGGTGGGGGAGGCCCTGGCCTACTCCCCCCTGATCGAGCCGGGAGACGCCGACGGGCATCTTTTCCTGGATGCCACAGGCACCGGCCGCCTTTTCGGATCGCCCACGGATCTGGCCCGGCGACTGCGGGAACAAGCCCGCCTCCGCCTGGGGTTGGATCCCATCTGGTCGGTGGCGCCCAACAAATTGGTGGCCAAGGTGGCCAGCCGGCTCGTCAAGCCCGCCGGAGAGGTCGTTGTTGCCGGGGGTGAGGAGGCGGCCTTTATGAAACCGGTGCCCCTTCATCTGATCCCGGGGGTCTATCCCAACGATCTGATGCGGTTCAGGGACTTCAATCTGACCCGGGCGGCCGAGGCGGCGGCTCTCAGTCTGGAGGCCCTTCAGGTCCCCTTCGGCCGTCGGGCCATGGGAATCTACGAGGCCATTCGCGGCATCGATCCGTCTCCGGTTCGGGCCCTGGGCGAACGCGCACCCGTAGTGGTCGGAAGCCACGATTTTGCCGACGACACGAACCAGGCACCGGTCCTCGAAGGGGCCCTCTACAGCCTGGCGGAAACAACAGGCCGCCAGCTCAGGCGCCGGCGAATGGCAGCCGGTCGTCTGTCGGTCACTCTCGTGTTCGCGGACGGCATCCGCATCGCCCGCCAGCGGATCTTGACACCCCCCGCCGCCAACGACATCGCCCTTTTCGAGTCGGCCCGATTCGCCCTCCATGGGGCCTGGTTTCGTCGCACCCGGGTGCGACGGATTCGTCTGACCTGCTCCCGCCTGGCCTATCCGCCCGCCCAGTTGGAGGTATTTCCCGAGGACCGCCGAAACACCGGCCGACAGTGCCGCCTGACGGCATCCCTTGACCGTATCCGGGAACGATTCGGCCAAGGGGCCATCCGAATTGGCCGCACTTTAGCGGCCGACCGCCCGTAACAGGCCGTGTTCGAGAACCCGGCGGCCATATCGGCGGGAGGGTACCCATGATTCCCCTCGTGGTTCGTTCCTACTATTCCCTGATGCAGGGCACCGCCTCTCCGGGGGCACTGTGCCGGGCGGCACGTCGGCTAGGCTACGACCGGCTGGCCCTGACGGACACGGACAATCTCTACGGCCTGTGGCCGTTTCTGAAGGCCTGCCGACGAGAGGGGATAACGCCGATCGTCGGCGCCGAGTTGACCGATCCCCGAGCCTCTTGCCGGGCGGTCTGCCTGGTGGCGTCTCCGTCCGGCTACGCCAACCTTTGCCGCCTGATCACCCGTCGCCACATGGATGAGGGATTTTCGATAGGCCCTGCGGTCGAATCCTTTGCCGACGGCCTTGTCCTGATGACAGACAACGCCGATCTCCTTATCCGGTGGAGCACCGCCGGCCTGGACGTGTCGGCAATGATGCCCCGGCAACCGGTCTCCCCCACCCATCCCCTCCGGCAAGCGGCAAGGCGCTGCGGGGCCCCTCTGGCAGCGGTGCCGGAAAGCCTATTTATCCACCCGAGAGACCACGATACCCACCGGCTGCTGAGAGCAATCGCCGGCAACACGGTTTTCTCCCGCCTGTCCCCCGCCGACACCGCCTCTCCCCAGGCCTGGTTGGCCTCCCCCGAGCGCTACACCCGCCGCTTCGCCGCATATCCCCAGGCAATACGGCAAACCCACGCCGTCGCCCGCCGGATCGACTTCACCGGTCCGGTCTTCGGGACCGTGATGCCGCCGCGAAACGGCGGGAACCGGGAAGCCGACGCCGAACTGCGATCCGCCGCCTATGCCGGCGCCTTCCGGCGTTACGGGGAGGAGTTGCCGGAGCCGGTGGTGGACCGGCTCGAACACGAACTGTCCGCCATCGCGGAACGGCAGTTTTCCTCCTATTTTCTCATTGTCCGCGACATCGTTGCCCACAGCCCACGGACCTGCGGCAGGGGTTCCGGCGCGGCCTCTCTGGTGGCGTATGCCCTGGGTATCACCAATGTCTGCCCGGTCAAGCACAACCTGTATTTCGAACGGTTTCTCAACCCAGGGCGAACGGACCCCCCGGATATCGACGTGGATTTCGCATGGGATGAACGGGATGCCGTTCAACAGGCAGTGCTGGATCAACATCGGGGCTATGCCGCCATGGTGTGCAACCATGTGCGGTTTCAGCCCCGGATGGCTGTTCGGGAAACCGCCAAGGTGTTCGGTCTGACCGAGGGGGAAATCGGTCGGGTCACCCGACGTCTGCCCTGGTTCTGGCGGATGGATCGCCCCGAGTCTGATCTTCAAGGGGCGGTGGAACGTCTGCCCCAGGCAAAAGCCCTGTCGTTCCCCGAGCCCTGGCCCGATATCCTCCGCCTGGCCCAGGGCCTTATCGGCATCCCTCGTCACCTGTCGGTCCATTCCGGAGGGATAGTCATCACTCCGGAGCCCATCGACGGATACGTGCCGGTTGAGCGGGCGGCAAAAGGGGTACCCATCATCCAGTGGGAAAAAGACGGCACCGAAGACTCGGGACTGGTCAAGATCGATCTTCTCGGCAACCGGAGCCTGGGGGTGATACGGGATGCAATGGCCAGCATCCGTGCCAACGGCACCGGCTTTGACGAAAACCGCTGGGAGCCCGAAGACGACTTCAACACCCAGGAAGCCATTGCCCGGGGCGGCACCATGGGCTGCTTCTACATCGAAAGCCCGGCCATGCGCCTTCTTCAGCAGAAAGCCGGTGTGGGGGATTTCCATCATCTGGTCATCCACAGCAGTATCATACGACCCGCGGCCAACGAGTTCATCCGAGAGTATCTGTGCCGCCTCCACGGGGCCCCGTGGAGGCCTCTCCATCCCCTGCTCTCGGATGTGCTGACCGAAACCTTCGGCATCATGGTGTATCAGGAAGATGTGTCCCGGGTGGCGGTGGCAGTTGCGGGGTTTTCCCATGCCGAGGCGGATCGGCTCCGAAAGGTGCTCTCCAAAAAGGATCGGGACTATCACCTGGGGGATTTCAAACGGCGCTTTGTCGGAGGAGGATGCGCCCGGGGGGTTTCCCGAACAACCATGGAAGCCGTCTGGTCAATGGTTCTTAGCTTCAGCGGGTATTCCTTCTGCAAGCCCCACAGTGCCTCTTACGCCCAGGTCTCCTTCCAGGCGGCTTACCTCAAAGTGCATCATCCAGCCGAATTCATGGCGGCGGTCATCAGCAACCGGGGAGGATTCTACAGCACCTTCGCCTATGTGTCGGAGGCGCGGCGAATGGGACTGTCCATCCTTCCCCCGGATGTTGCCGTCAGCGAAACCCAGTGGACGGGCGAGGGCAGGACGGTCCGGGTAGGGCTGATGGCTATCGCCGGGGTGTCAGAGGCGGTGCGGGAGAGGATCGTGGTCGCCCGCCGACAGCGGCCGTTTCGAGGCATTGACGATTTTCTGGACAGGGTCCGTCCGGACGCCGCTGAAATCCGGGCTCTGATCCGATGCGGGGCCCTTGACCGGTTGGACGCCGGGGGCGGAAGAGCCGGCCTGATGTGGCGTTTCACCCGATGGCGACAGGCGCTTCGGAAACCTCATCGTGACGGTCGGCTGTTTGGCGGCCCTAACGACGATTCGCTGCCGCCGCTGCCGCCCCAACACCCGATGGAACGTCTCAGACAGGAGTTCGCCGTTCTCGGATTTCTCTGCGGCCACCACCCGATGGCGTTGTATAGAGGCGACCTCAAGGGACGACTCGTGGTCGAAGCCGACCGACTTCACGAACAGATCGGCCGCCGCGTCCAGGTCGCCGGCTGGCTCGTCACCGGCAAAGTGGTTCACACCCGGCAGGGCGATCCCATGGAATTTCTGACTTTCGAGGATGAGACGGGCATTGTCGAAACCACCTTTTTCCCGAAGGTTTACACCCAATTCTGCCATATGGTGGATCGAGGGCGCCCTTACCTCTTGTCCGGAACCGTCGAAAGCGATTGGGGAGCATTGACCCTCACCGTCGAGCGGGTGGAACGGCTCTCCCTTACTGGGACGGCAGACGCACCGGGACCGAGGGCCCCGGCACGCTTCGAATAGGATCGGCACCGCTTGCTTTTGGACGCCGGCCGGGCTAAGGGAAACGAAGGAGATGCCCGAAAAGATCCATCAACGGCATCGCGGAATGAAAGGGATTCGAAAGGAAGGTGAGCCGGTGAGGGATCACAGTTTGTGGAAGCAGTTCAGCCGGGGTGCCGCCATGTTGGCCGCGGTGGTTATGACGGTATCGATCTTCTCCTGTGCGGCACCGATTACCCATC
>JASFIA010000061.1:0-8877 GCA_050122915.1 Desulfobacterales bacterium
ACTGCTTCGGCAATTCCAGAATGGCGGTTTTCAGCAGTTGGCTGAGTTCGCCGTTGAGCACCTGGTCCAAGGGCCGTTTTGCCCATTCGGGAACATCCTCCGGCATGCAGCTGTCCATCTCCGCGGACAGCTCGTCCAGAGAAAGCTCACGCTCGGGGGCATGTTTCGGCTTTCGCTTTTTTTTAATGCAGGCGGTCGTGGCAATACGGTAAAGCCAGTTTTTGAATTTCGTTTCGTAACGAAACCCGCCAAGGTAACGAAAGACATTCAAAAAAGTGTCCTGAACCAGGTCTTCGGCATCCCTTACTTCCCCGCACATCCGCATACCGAAGGTGAACAGCTTCTGCTGGTAGCGTTCCACCAGCTGCTGAAAACGATGCGCTTCACCCGCATTGATCGACTGAATCAATTCGAAATCCTCATCAAGTACGGTCTTTTCCCTCATCTCTGGGTTTGTCATCGGATGCTTTTCTTGTCACCTGACAAGATGAATTCAGTCAGGTGGGAATACCGAGTTTGGGCAGCACCACGGCCTGGAGAAAAACCCAGACGCCGAGCACCGCCAGAAGTATCAGCCATTCGCCCATTGGTTGCCCCCTTTCATTACCGCTATCATTTCAGTGATGTCCACCCCTTTTTACGCCAGGTGCGCAAAATCCCGAAGCCTATAAACGCCAAGGCCAGGGACAGATGACAACTATCCAGAAGAACGACCCATCCGTCGGTTAGAAAATAGCCCTCCCGGTTTTGGAGAACCCTCAATCCCCCGGTTGCCGCCAATCCACAGACAATCGCGGCCTGAATCCCGCCGCTGAGGGTCAACCGCCGGCGTTTTCGACCGACGAGGAGGTGGGTCGTGAGGGCAAAAGCAACCAGAAACAAAAGGACAGTCGCAAACAGGTAGTGGAGAAAATGGGTCGTGTAGTAAGCTCCCAGCCACCCCAATCCGGGGATATCGGCGATGTAATAGCGCTTGAATATGGGCATCTGGGCAAACCCGCTCAGGGCCAACATCCCGGTTGTAAGGACGTAGGCTCCCCGAAGCTTCAGCATCGAATGAAACGGCGTGTCGGATGTCATCCGTCACCGTCCCCGGAATGGCCGTGAGAGGGTGCTTGCCCCTTGCGGACGGCCGCCGCAAGCTTGCCCGCGGCGGCGGCGACACCGGCAAAGGGCGCCATCAGCATGGCTTTTCCCAGTATCTCGGCATCGGCCATGGCATCGGCCACGGGGTTCAGGTGCGGGCGTCCCGGCCCGGTATCGATGGCGGCCTGGAGGCGATCAAAGGGCACCGGAGACACATAGATGGTGTTGGTGCCCCCGTTTTCGTTCTCTCCATAGAGAAACCCGTTCATCCCCCGAGCCAGTTCATGGGCTCTGGCGAGAATCTCCTTTCGGGGCCCGATGGATTGGACATTTTCCGGGCAGGCCTCGATGCAGGCGGGCAGGCCGCCGCCGGCGACCCGATCATAGCAGCGGTCGCATTTGTTCATGATCCCGTTGCCCGCAAAGGAGGGAAGCAGTCTCAGATAAAGACCGTCTCCGGTCTGTCTCTGGGGGATATCCCAGGGACACACGGCTTGACACTTGCTCCCCCCAAGGCACATGCCGGTGTCAATGCGGGAGATGCCATTGGGGTACTGGCGGGCCGCTCCCCATGGACAGAGCTTGACGCATGGCGGATTGACGCAGTGCATGCACCGTCTGGGAAAGGTGAGGCCATAGGTCTCTCCGTTCACGGAAACGGTCGCCTCTTGAATGATGAGCCAATTGTAGGGGGTTAGTCGATCCACCACATCCCGCCTGTCCGACCAGTCCGACACCTTGACCCGACCCGGGTACATTTTCGGGAAGGGTTTTACGGGATTGGGAAATTTGGCGGTGTTGGCCATCCGGCAGGCCTCCACGCAGGCGCCGCATCCGATGCACTTGGTGATATCGATGAGGGTTGCCAGGTGATCGTCCGGCGCTGCCGCAGACGCGGCAGCGGTCGTGACGATACCGGCTGCCGCGGTTGCAGCCAGACCGACCCCGGCCGTCAAAAAGGCTCTTCTGGTTACGCATGTTTTCATCGGCTTGTCCCTTTCGCAGGAACGCAGCAACCCTATTCAGCCTGCAGTCGTTCCTGCCTGCAAGTTCAGAGCCCGAACAGCCGTTCTGGTTACACCCCTCCTTGCGCGGCCGGTCGAGGGTCAGGCGCTGGGGCGGGCAAACCGAGGATTGATAACCGAATCGAAAACCGGTAAGGAAGACGGTAGGACCGTTATCTCCCGTAGCCGCCGGAGCCATCAATAACCCCTCAACAGAAAAGAGACGACATGGATGATCGCGAAGCCCTCTTCGACGGCCTTGAGAACAGCATCCCCATCATCAGCGCATTTGTCCAATCCGTCTCCAAGGAAGACCTGGACCGCCGTCGCAAGCCGGACATCTGGACCGTGGCCGAACATGTCCGGCATCTTGCCGACGTTCAACCCATGCTCTGCAAACGAATCATGGCATTCCAGGAGGAGGAGGCACCTCGTTTCGCTCCGTTTTTTCCAGGGGATGATGAGCCGTCTTTCGATCGGATCAAGGTGGATGTCGATGCGGCCTTGGACGCCTTTGCCACCTGGAGGGGCAAACAGCTTCTTTTGCTCCGCAGCATGGCCCCCATAGCCTGGGAAAAGAGGGGGGAACATCCCGAGTATAGGGCATACACGCTTCCCATCCTCACCCGTCACATCCTGATGCATGACCACTGGCACATGTACCGCATGGAAGAGCTGTGGCTGACGAGGGATGCTTTCTTTTCCGGATAGCCCAGACAGCTGGTCATCCGTCTTCCGATACCGCCCGCTGGCTGGCCATTGACAGCCGTTCACCGTTTTCTTATCCTCTAATGAATGGTTTCTCGCCGGGGGAAACACCGGTTATCCGCTGTCTCAAGCCCTCGATGGTAGTGTTCCGACAAGGTCGAGTAGTCACCAAGGCCATGAGCCGGTATTTCGATCCGTGGCCCATAGCCTCATGCCCCGGGTCGACGCCAGCCGACCCGGGGCTTGTGTTAGGTTCCGATACCCCGATGAAGGAGAATCCCCATGACTGACCAGGAACCGATCCGGTTTGCAGACCGCATGAATCAGCTGCCGCCCTACCTCTTTGGAATGATCAACAAGCTTCGAATGGAAAAGCGCTGGGCAGGGGATGATGTCATCGATCTGGGCATGGGCAACCCCGCCGACCCGACGCCCGAAACCGTCACCCGAAAAGTCTGCGAGGTCATCGAAGATCCAAAGACCCACCGCTATCCGGTGGCTGACGGCCTCAAACATTTGAGGGAAGAAATCGCCCGATCATACCTGAGGGACTACGGCGTCGCCCTGGACCGGGACAAAGAGGTGATCTGCACCATCGGATCCAAGGAAGGGCTCTCCCACATGTGTCTTGCCCTGGTCGGCCCTGGAGACACCGTTCTGGTGCCGGCGCCGGCCTTTCCGATCCACATCTACTCCGCCATCATTGCCGGCGGCAACGTCATACGGGTCCCCCTGGGGGATGACCAGGTGTTCATCGACCGCATCGTCACCATGTGCGAGAACATCTATCCCCGTCCCAAACTGTTGATCCTCAACTTTCCCCACAACCCGACCGCTGCGCTGGGGACCCTTGACCTCTTCGAAGCGGTGGTCGATCTGGCCCGGCGATTCGGTTTTATGGTGATGCAGGACTTCGCCTACGCCAAAATCGGCTACGACGGATACAAGGCCCCGAGCTTCCTCGAGGTTCCCGGCGCCAGGGAGGTGGGTGTGGAATTCGGGTCCTTTTCGAAAACCTACAACATGGCCGGATGGCGCCTGGGCTACTGTGTCGGCAATCGACAGATCATCGAGGGGCTGGCCAAGATCAAGGGCTACTATGACTACGGTATCTTCTCTCCGATCCAGGTGGCGGGCATATGGGCGCTTCGCCATTGTGAGGATGATATCGCCCGCCAGGTAGACAAATACCAGATCCGGAGGGACATCATGTGCGAAGGACTTCAGCGGATGGGGTGGCCCGTGGAGACACCGAAGGCGGGCATGTTCGCATGGGTGAGGCTGCCCTCCCCGTTTGACCGGATGGGTTCGATGAAATTTGCCCTGGATCTCATGGAGAAAGCAAAAGTGGCCGTTGCTCCGGGTATCGGCTTTGGCGAAGAGGGCGAAGGCTGCCTCCGTCTCGCCCTGGTGGAAAACGAGCACCGCATCCGCCAGGCCATCCGTCAAATGCGACGGGCCCTTCCTGTCATCGCGGAAACCGTCTCTTGACCTGACCCTGCGCCTGCAAACGCTCCCCTCAGGACTGCCGAGGACGGCCTCCGTCTAAAGCAGTGCCGCGGGGGACGCCACTTCCTCAGAACCTGGAAACACTCCGCTAACAACATGTTAACATATTAACGCCTCCTTAACACCTTCCCTCCCGATTACCCTGGCCCCCATTCCCTGGTTTTTAGCAATATTTTCAATTATATAAACATATAAACCGGTTCTTTTCACAGTTGGCATCTTGTTTGCTCATTATGTGTATCACAACCCGGTCCTGCCATCCGGGCCCGTTGTCCGGGGGGGTAAGAACAGGATCGACAACAATTCCAGGCAGAATTGTCTGGCATCATCGTTTAAGGAGGCATTATGTACCGCAGGTTTTTTCTGATCATGCTCTCGGCCGTTTTTCTTCTTACTGCCGTTGGGGCGGTTTCGGCCATGGAAGAGGGCAACAAGCGCAAAGGGAAATACACCTACCGAAAAGTCTACAAGGCCTGTTTTGAGCGGGGGGCCGTCGACTCACAGACCCCGCCCCTCAGCCCCAACACCAAAACCATGGCCGAATGGGAGCAACTGTACAACAGCAAGGACTACTCCGACTTCGGCTGTGAGGACGAGTGGGGTCAGCTTTCAGACACCGAGGTGCTCGACATCTTTACGTACCTGTATGCCCACGGCTCCGATTCCCCGACGCCGGCCTCATGCAAGTAGACGGCTCCCTGAGGTTTTGACCCGGAAGCCGGCCATTGCCGGCATGAAGCCATTTTAGCGAAATGGAGATAGCAATGCAGATCAAAAGACGAATGACGATTGTGCTTGTTCTGTTCTTTATCGGTGGGGCCATCAGCGGGTGCGCCACCTCTCAGAAAACCGACACTGCTGCCCAGGCACCCACCGACACCAGCTGGCAGTACACCGACACCGTGGACGCGGCTTTCGTAGCCCAATACGCCAAAGTCCCCATGCAGGAAGACGTGATGATCATCGACTCTCGCCCCTTCAAGCCAAAATACGTCAAAGGGCACGTTCCGATGGCCGTCAGTATTCCCGACTCACAGTTCGACAAGCTGTCGCATCTGTTGCCGGAAAACAAGGACGCGCTTCTTATCTTCTATTGCGGCGGCACCCAATGCAAGCTCAGTCATAAATCCGCCTACAAGGCCGAGGCGCTGGGGTACAAGAACATCAAGGTCTTTGCCGAAGGCTTCCCGGGATGGATGGCGGTTCCCGGCCATTACGCCTCGGTATCCGTCGAGTGGGTGAAACAGCAGGTGGACAATCAGGCCGACATGGTGGTGGTGGACTCCCGGCCCAAGCGCAAAAAGTACGACACGGGGCACATTCCCGGTGCCATCAGCATCCCGGACACCCAGTTTGACGAGATGACGGATCAGTTGCCCGAAGACAAGGAAACGCTCCTGGTCTTTTATTGCGGCGGCTTCCACTGCAAACTGAGCCACAAGTCAGCGGCCAAGGCCATCGCCATGGGCTACGGAAACGTCCGGGTGTTCGCCGCCGGCTACCCCGCCTGGAAAGCCTATGTGGGCGACGGCGCCGCCACAGCCGGTGCCGCTTCGATCAAGGCAGGCAAGGAAGAGGGAAGCATCGATATCGCCACCTTCAAGGACATCGTCGAAAACAAACCCTCCTCAGTCTACCTGGTGGACGTGCGGGATCCCGACGAATTTGCCCTGGGCAGCTTCAAGACGGCTCAAAACATTCCGGTGGACACTCTCGAAGCGAAGGCCTCCTCCCTGCCGGCAAACATGCCTGTGGTCTTCGTCTGCTCGACCGGTGCCCGCAGCGGAGAGTCTTACTACATGCTGCAGGACGTTAGGCCTGAATTGAAGGAGGTCTACTACCTGGAGGCTCAGGTGACCTTCAGCAAAGACGGCTCCTACACCATCAGCAAGCCTGAAATATAATCGAATCCCGTTACCCCGACGGCGGTTTTCAGCATCGGCCGCCGTCGGTCGACGGGCAACCGACGCATCGATACATCACCCGGGGGGGTGAAAGACAATGAAACAAGCTACCACAGGGTTACTGATCGTGTCCCTGGCCCTGATCGTTTTCAATGGGACGACATGGAAAGCGGAGGCCGAAGCCTCCAGCGCCGCCGACACCGCGCCGGGCAGAACCCTGGCGCAACAGGCAATGAAGGCTCAGGAGCGGTGGAACACCACCGATCACAGCAAGCACGAGGCCCTGAAGGACGAGTTCCGCTCAGGGACCGACATCACCACGGCCTGCCTATCCTGCCATTCGGAGGCGGCCGACCAGTTCCATAAAACCATTCACTGGACCTGGCAGGCATCCGCCGACGGAAGTGAGGCCGACTTTGGGAAAGCCGCTTATTCCCTCAACAACTTCTGCATCTCCGCCAACGGCATGGAGGACAAGGGCTGCATGTCCTGCCATCCGGGGTGGGGAAAATCCACGACGGACGGCATCAATTGTTTGAACTGCCACAGTCGGACAAAGATGAACTTCGACGAGGCCGACGCCGACCTCAGGGCCTTTATGGCGGAAGGCGACGAAGATTCTCTGGAAATCGCGGCGGAGATCCGCTCCGAGCTCCAGGCGGCGGCACAAAATATCGGCAAACCCCAGCGCCAGAATTGCGGGGGTTGCCACTTTATCGGCGGCGGCGGCGACGGGGTCAAGCACGGGGATCTGGACACATCCCTCACCAAGCCCACCAAGGCATTGGATGTCCATATGGGAATCGACGGCCAAAACTTTGACTGTGTCCGGTGTCACACGACCTCCCTCCACAACATTGCCGGCCGGGTATACACCCGCCCCGCCTCGACCCACCGAAAGAGCCTCATCGAAGATGACCTCATCACCAAAATCACCTGTGAGTCCTGCCACAGCAGCACACCCCACACCAAAGGGTCAAAAGCCAACGACCACACGGACCGGGTGGCCTGCCAGAGCTGCCACATCCCGGAGATGGCCAGAGAACTACCCACGAAAATGACCTGGGACTGGTCCCAGTCCGGCAAACTCAAGGACGGCAAGCCCTATATGACCGAAGATGAATTCGGCCAGCACGACTACATGACCATCAAGGGCCAGTTCAAATGGGCAAAAAATGTCAAACCCGAGTATTTCTGGTACAATGGCACCATCCACTCTCTCACGGCCAAAGACACCATCGATCCGGGAAAGCCGGTTGCTCTGTCCCATCCGGAGGGAAGCCCGGACGATCCCGACAGCCGGATTTATCCTTTCAAGGTTCATCGCGGCAAACAGCCCTACGACAAGGTCCACAAGACCCTTCTGGTTCCTCTCCTCTCAGGCCCCAACGGCTACTGGAAAACCCTGGACTGGCAGGATGCCTTCGAGAGGGGGCAAAAGGCGGTCGGCCTTCCCTATTCGGGCCAGTTCGATTTTGTCGAGACCTCCTATGTCTTCCCCACCACCCACATGGTGGCACCGAAGGAAAATGTCGTCGCCTGCACCGAATGCCATGCCCGCTCCGACAGCCGGCTGGCCGACATCACCGGGGTCTATATGCCCAGCAGGGACCGCACGGGATGGCTCGACACCATCGGTTGGATTGCCGTTCTGGGGTCGCTTTTCGGGGTCTGCCTCCACGGGCTTGGCCGGGTCTTCACCAATAGAAATGGCGAGAAGGGAGATCGCTAAACCCATGAAGAAACCACTGGTTCCCATATATCTCTACACCCGATACGAGCGCTTCTGGCACTGGCTCCAGTCGGGATTGATCATCCTATTGCTGGTGACCGGCTTCGAAATCCACGGGAACTTTACGCTGATGGGTTTCGAAACCGCCGTCAAGGTCCACAATATCCTGGGGCTGTCATGGCTCATCGCATTCGCCTTCTTCGTCTTCTGGGTGTTCACAACAGGCGAGTGGAAGCAGTACATCCCCACTACACGGAAGATGTTCGAGGTCATCCGGTACTATGTGATCGGCATCTTCCGGGGAGAACCGCACCCATTTCCCAAGCGGAAAGAGGCCAAGCACAATCCCCTCCAGCGAATCACCTATCTGGCCCTGGCAGCCGCCCTCCTTCCGATCCAGATGCTGACGGGTCTTCTTTACTGGGGATACAATTCCTGGCAGGGGTGGGGAGTAGGCTGGCTCTCCCTCAAATGGATGGCCCTTCTTCACCTCGGAGGCGCCTTCGCTCTTCTGAGCTTCCTGGTGGTTCACATTTACATGACCACGACCGGCCACTCGATTTCCGCCCACGTCAAGGCCATGATCACCGGATGGGAGGACGTGGAAGAAGGCGTTGAAATCGAATCCTGGGAAAAGGCCGGATAACGGTCGATATACCCCCGACGGCTTACCCCCCCACGTGCGGCCCGAGACCGATATTACGGTTCGGAAAGCACGGGTGATCGGCACCGCCCCTCGATCGAGGGGCGGTGTTTTTTTTGGGTGCGGGCGAGCTTGCCCCACCAAGGGCTTCGACCCTGCCCCGGTATTCCCCTCTGTAACCTTAGTGGCCTTCGACTCCGGTTTACGGGCATTCCTTAAAATCGGATAGCTGCGACGGCCAACGGGATCATCCCCGTCTGTAAACCCTCCGAGCCGCAGCAACCAGTCAAA
>JASFIA010000062.1:0-8859 GCA_050122915.1 Desulfobacterales bacterium
GGAATCTTATTTTCCATCATATTGGCTGGAATCGTCAAAGGCGCTCCCGCAGGTAATGAGAAAATGCAGGCGATCGCCGGCGCCATTCAAGAAGGCGCTATCGCGTATCTGAATCGCCAGATGAAGAGCATGGGCATTGCCGGCATCATCATTTTCGGCGTCATCTTCTGGAGCATGGGCGTAAAAACCGCCATGGGCTTCCTCCTTGGTGCCGTCGCTTCATTTTTGGCCGGTTATATCGGCATGCGGGTGTCGGTCCTCGCCAACGTCCGTACCGCAGAGGCGGCGAAGAAAGGCCTCTCCGCCGGTCTGTCCATGGCCTTCAAAGGCGGCTCGGTTACCGGCATGATCGTCGCCGGCCTCGCCCTGACCTCCGTTGCCGGCTACTACACGGCCACCCATGATGTCATCGCCCTGGTGGCTCTCGGTTTCGGCGGAAGTCTCATTTCCATTTTCGCGCGTCTCGGCGGCGGCATCTTCACCAAAGGCGCCGACGTGGGTGCCGACCTCGTCGGTAAAGTCGAGGCGGGAATCCCCGAAGACGACCCCCGAAACCCAGCCACCATCGCCGACAACGTCGGTGACAACGTGGGTGACTGCGCCGGCATGGCCGCCGACCTGTTCGAAACCTACGCTGTGACCGCTGTGGCGGCAATGCTGATCGGGCATCTTCTCTACCCCAAAGTCCCCATGGCTACCGAGTTCCCGCTGATCCTCGGCGCCATCTCCATCATCGCCTCCATCATCGCCGTTTTCTTCGTGCGGCTCGGGAAGAGCGAATACATCATGGGCGCCCTCTACAAAGGCATGTTCGGTTCCGCCATTCTGGCCGCCATCGCCTTCTATTTCGCCTGCAACAAGTTCATGACCGGCATCCCTGAGATTTCTGCCATGAACATCTATTACTGCACCCTGATCGGTCTGGCGTTGACGGTGGTTATCGTTATCATCACCGAATACTACACCGGCATCTACGGCCCGGTGAAAAGCATTGCCGAGGCCTCGACCACTGGCCACGGCACCAACATCATTTCCGGTCTGGCCGTTTCCATGCAGGCAACCGCAGCCCCGGTTCTGGTGATCTGCCTTTCTATTTATTTCGCGTTTCATCTCGGCAATCTCTACGGTATCGCCATGGCCGCCATGTCGATGCTGTCCATGACCGGTATGGTTATCGCCATCGATGCCTACGGCCCCATCACCGACAATGCGGGTGGGATTGCCGAAATGGCTGAGATGGATGAGAGCGTTCGTGCCGTCACCGATCCCCTGGACGCGGTCGGCAACACCACCAAAGCCGTCACCAAAGGATATGCCATCGGTTCCGCCGGTCTGGCCGCCCTGGTCCTGTTTGCCGCTTATGTTCAGGAATTCTCCATCCACGGCGCCAAGGAGGGTATCCGTTTCGATCTCTCCGACGTGAACGTGATCATCGGTCTTTTTATCGGTGGTCTTCTGCCCTATCTCTTCGCCTCCATCGCCATGAAGGCCGTTGGAAACGCCGGTGGCGCCGTCGTCGACGAGGTTCGTCGCCAGTTCCGTGAGATTCCGGGCATCATGGAAGGCACCGCCAAGCCTGACTACGGTGCATGCGTTGACATCGTCACCAAGTTCGCACTCAAAGAAATGCTGGTCCCGGCGCTGTTACCTGTGATCGCTCCCCTTCTGGTGGGCTTCATTCTTGGTAAGGTTGCCTTGGGCGGTCTTCTTATCGGTTCCATCGTCACCGGTGTCTTCGTGGCCCTTTCCATGACCACCGGCGGCGCCGCCTGGGACAATGCCAAAAAATACATCGAAGACGGGCATCTTGGCGGCAAGGGCAGTGATGCCCACAAGGCAGCCGTCACCGGCGACACCGTAGGCGACCCTTACAAGGATACAGCGGGCCCTGCAGTGAACCCGATGATCAAGATCCTAAATGTCGTGGCCCTCTTGATGGTGCCATTTTTGATGTAGCTGAAAGGAACCATCGCTCGAGAGAGTGGTGCCTTTGAAAAGACGGGGTTGGCGGCCGATGCGGCCGCCAACCCTTTTTTATTGATTGCCGTGCGCGAGTATGGTAATATATTTTTACTTAATTATTAGGTAAATGCCTTATCTATCGAAAAACCGCTCACCTGAATGGTGATTCCCATGACAGATAAAAAAGTCAAAAATAAGTCCGGACCCTCAAGCATTCGTCGATTTGAAGTCGGGGATCTGGCGGTTTATCCGGCCCATGGCGTCGGTCAGATCACCGCGATCGAAAGCCGTGTCGTCAACGGCGAAACCCACGATTTCTATATCCTCAAGGTCCTCGAAAACGGTATGGTTATCATGATTCCCATCCGTAATGTCGAATCCGTGGGGCTTCGAGACATCATCGACGAGAAGGACGTTCCCAAAATCTATGCGGTCATGAAGTCTCGACCTGATGTTCAGGGTGACAATCAGACATGGAACCGCCGCTACCGGGAGTATATGGACAAAATCAAGACAGGAAGTCTCTATGACGTGGCCGAAGTCTACCGGGATCTTTTTCTTCTAAAGGCCACCAAGGACCTCTCCTTCGGTGAGCGAAAGCTTTACGACACCGCCCAGGTGCTTCTCGTCAAAGAATTGTCAACGGCCCTTAAGGCCGATGAAAAAGTGGTCGTTTCCAAGATCGAGTCCTTCTTCAACGGCAGCAGTGCCGCCGCCGCACCCTAACCCTTTTTCCCCTTCTCCGCACATGAGTAAATCCGGCACGTTTGTTCTGTACGCTGCCGACACCGATGACGGCAACCGACTGGACACCTTTCTTGCCGCTCACCTCGCTGACTGCCCCCGCTCCCAAGCCCTCAAATGGATACGCAGGGGCCAAGTGACGGTAGACGGCCGGATTAGCAAGCCCGCCTATCGCGTTTCAACGGGTGATCGGATCGAGGGAACAATACCGGAACCGGAGGCCTCGCCGGATCGTCCCGAACCCATTCCCTTGGATATCCGGTTTGAAGATGAGCATCTTGTGGTGGTCAACAAAGCGCCCGGAATAGTGGTCCATCCCTCCCCTGGCCACAAGGATGGGACCCTTGTCAATGCTCTGCTTCACCACTGCCCCGGTATCAGAGGCGTTGGCGGGATCGGCCGGCCCGGCATCGTGCATCGACTCGACAAGGATACCAGTGGTCTTTTGGTGGCTGCCAAAACTCACGGCGCCCATCTGGAACTGGCCGCTCAGTTCAAGGATCGATCGGTGTCCAAGACCTACCTTGCTCTGGTTTGCGGGTGCGTGAAGGGAGGCGCTGGGGTCATTGACCGGCCTATCAGCCGGCACCGAGTGAATCGAAAACGAATGAGCGACGCAAATCCCGATGGTCGATCGGCGGTGACCCGATGGCGGATCAGGGAGCGGTTTGCAGCCGCCACTTTGCTGGAACTCGATCTGATGACAGGAAGAACTCACCAGATACGCGTTCACTGTGTGTCGGAAGGCTTTCCCCTGGTGGGCGATTCCGTGTACGGCGGGCGGCGGTTGAGAACCTGGAGGCAATGGGTCGAAAGGACGTTTCCCCTTCTTGCAGGGCACCTCGAGGTCCGACAGATGCTCCACGCCTGGAAACTCGAATTTCGACACCCGGTAAGTCGCCGCAGGGTTTGTATCGTCGCCGATCTCCCGGGCGACATGGCGGCGCTGATGGAAGCCATGGGGCGATTCGCGCCGTTTTCGGAAACAGCAGGCGGCGTTGGTTGACAACGCCGCCTTAGCGTTTTGAGGCTTCCACGGAAGTCAAGACCGGTGGGGCGGACAACAGACCGTCAGGCACTGACGGCAACGGCGGGCTTTTCTTGATCTTTGTTGTAGCACAGCCTGCAGCAGTCAAGACAGCGACCCGACTCCCGTTTGGCATCGGCTTCCTGGATACATAAATCCGCTTCCACAAAAGACCGGATTCGCTCATCCACCGGCAGTTCCGGCATCGGCGTCCTGGCGACCGGTGCAATACCGTCCACCGAGTCGAATAGCGATTCGGGGATATGGCGCTTCCGAAGCGAGCGGGGTACCGGCGTCACCTCCTCCTCTGAGAGAAAGAGGTGGATCGCCCGGGCCGACCGACGGCCTCCGCCGATGGCCTCCACGACCAAAGACGCTCCGGTCTGGGCATCTCCGGCTGCGAACACATACGGGATGTTGGACTGCAGGGTCTCCGGGTTGGCGTCGATGGTGCTCCATCGGGTCAGACCGATGCTTTTCAGGTCGGCATCCTTCTCGACAAAGCCGACATCGGGGCCCTGGCCGATGGCGGTGACCACCATGTCCGCCTCGATGAGGGTTTCGGATCCCTCGATGGGGACCGGTCGGCGTCGACCGCTGGCATCGGGTTCCCCCAATTCCATTTTGAGGTATTCCATGCCGGTGACTCGCCCCCGGTCGTCGCCGAGAACTTTCGTGGGGGCCGCAAGAAAGTGGAAATTAACCCCCTCGTGCTCGGCAGCTTCGATTTCCACCATGTTGGCCGGCATCTCCTTGCGGGTTCGTCGGTAGACGATGGAAACCTCGTCGGCACCGAGGCGGATCAGGGTTCGGACACAGTCGATGGCGGTATTGCCGCCGCCGATGACGATGCATTTTTTCCCGGTGGGAACACTATGCTCGCTCGTGCCCTGCTGATGATTGGCAAACCGGGTCAGAAAATCGATGCCGGTAAAGCAGCCATCGAGGTCCTCGCCGTCAACCCCCAGCTTGTAGTCGCGCCATGCGCCGATACCCAAAAAGATCGCATCGTAGCCGTCGGATTTCAGGGAGGCGACGGTGATGTCTTTGCCGAAGGCCACATTGGCCTGGTAGTCGATGCCCAGGTTGAGAATCCCGTCGATCTCCCATTGGAGGACTTCCTTTGGAAGGCGGTATTCGGGGATCCCGTAGCGGATCATGCCCCCCAGACGGGGCATCATGTCGTAGATGGTCACTGAATGTCCGAGACGGCGAAGAAAATAGGCACAACTCAACCCTGCCGGCCCGCCCCCGATAACGGCTACCTTTTTCCCCGTTTCGGGTGCGCAGGGAACCGGAAGGCGTTTGCCGGAGTTCATCTCGTAGTCGGCCACGAAGCGTTTGAGCTGATTGATGGAAACCGCATCGTCCTCGATTCCCCGTCGGCATTTGTCCTCGCAGGGGTGTGGGCAGACGCGGCCGCAGGCGAGAAGCAGGGGATTGCGCTCCCGGATGGTATGGACCGCCGCCTCATAGTCGCCTTCTCTGATCTGTCGAATGTAGCGGGGGATGTCGATTTCGGCGGGGCAGGTCTGGGCACAGGGAGCCAGGGCATCGTTCTCCTGATTGAAGTGGAGGAGCCGTTGGCTCATGGTCCGGACCTGGAGAATGCTCTTGGGGCAGGCCCGCTCGCAGGCGCCGCATCCCACGCACTTGGTCTCGTCCACCACCGGGAATCCTTTTGGACCCATGTGGATGGCGTCGAAGGCGCAGGAGGTGATGCAGTCGCCCAAGCCGAGACAGCCGATGCTGCAGACCCGCTTGCCGCCGTAGAAGGCGGAAAGGGCGCGGCAGCTCTTTATGCCGTCGTAGTAGAAGAAATCATCGGCTCGCGCACCGCCGCTGCATTCATTCTTGGACAGGAGGGGCTCGGCGCTGCCCGGATCGACCCCCATGACGCCGGCAACGTTGATGGCAGATTCGATCCCGGCCACGATGCAAACGCTGGGTTTGGCCTCTCCGTTCACCACCGCAACGGCTGCCGCCGAGCAACCGGCATAGCCGCATCCGCCGCAATTGGCCCCGGCCATAAAATATTCCACCTCGGCAATTCTGGGATCCTCCCAGACATAGAACACTTTTGAGGCCACGCTTAGGACGAGTCCGCAGGTGGCGCCGATACCCGTCAGGGCCAGGATGGCTTCAACCACTCAAACCTCCTCGTTATGTCCGGCTGAAAATGATGCGGTCGATCTCCGCCGACGCCGGGCCACATTGTCATAACCCTATACCATGCCTTTGAAGGCAAAGAAGGCCAAAGAGAGGACCCCCGCCGTCACCAGGGCGATGGAAGTATCCTGGAGAGGCCTGGGAACACGCGCCAAAAGGATTCGTTCACGTAAGCCGGCAAACAGGATCAGCGCCACGCCGAATCCGACGGCATAGGCGAAGGACGCCACCAGGGCCTGCATGAAGCTGTACTCCTTGTCGATGTTGATCACGCAGGCGCCGAAAACGGCGCAGTTGGTGGTGATCAAGGGCAGAAAGATGCCCAAGCCGGCATAGAGGGCGGGAATGCTTTTCTTGAGGAACATTTCCACAAACTGTACCAGTGAGGCGATCACGAGAATAAAGGCAATGGTTCTCAAAAAGACCAGATTTAAGGGAATCAAGAGAAAATAATAGATGACGTAGGTGATCACGGCGGCCATGACCAGGACGAACACGACCGCCATGGCCATGCCGACGGCGGTCTCCATCTTCTTCGAGGTTCCGAAAAAGGGGCAGTTTCCTAAAAACTGGGCCAGGAGGATGTTGTTGACGAAAATGCAGCTGATGATCAGTACGATATAGTCACCCATCGGAGTCCTCCTATTTATTGCCCAGCATGTTCATCCCGCAGAGCATGAGTCCGAGACAGACAAAGGCGCCCGGCGCCATGACCATGAATTCGAAGGGCTGAAAGCCCGGAAACACGCTGGCGATATTGAATATCGGACCGTCGAAAAGCGGTGCACCCCATATCGTGAGCGTCCCTGCTCCGAGGATTTCCCTCAATCCGCCAAGGGCCGCCAGGGACAGGGTGAAACCGATGCCGATACCCAGACCGTCGGCGATCGAGTAGACGATGCCGTTTTTAGAGGCAAAGGCCTCGGCCCGGCCGAGCACGATGCAGTTGACGACGATGAGGGGAATGAACATGCCCAGGTCCAAAAAAAGGCTGTAGGCAAACGCTTGCATGAGCAGTTCCACTAGGGTGACGAACGTGGCGATAATGATAATGAAGCATGCGATGCGAACCTTGGCTGGAATCACCTTCCGCAGAAGGGAGACTAAAAGTCCAGAGCAAACCAGGACAAATGTGGTGGCCAATCCCATGCCGATGCCGTACTGCATTTTGGTTGTGACCCCCAGAACCGGGCATAAGCCGAGAACCAGACGAAACGGGGGGACTTCCTCCCACAGGCCTTTGACGAATTCGTGCGTCAGCGATTTTGCCATCGTCTTCTTTCCCTGTCTTAGTTGAAGCCTTTGACGTTTTCCTCGATCTGCGGCTTGAGATTTTGGTAGATATCCATTGCTTCTGTGGCGGCAGAGGCCACCGCCCGGGATGTGATGGTGGCGCCGGATAGGGCGCTGATCTGTCCACCGTCGGCACTGACCTTGATCGGCCCCTTGGCCGCAATTCCTTTGAATTGAGCGGCGAATTTAGGATCTTCTTTCGCCTTCGATCCAAGGCCGGCCGTTTCGCTGTGGGTGGTCACGCCGACGCCGTAGATGGTATCGTCGGCGATGTCCACGGCCACCAAGAGGCCCACATCTCCGCCGTATCCCTTTCCGCTGGTTTCAAACGCGACCGCTTTGGGCTTACCGTCGAATTTAGCCACGAAAAAATCAATTTTTCCCCCGCCCTCTTCGATGGCGAACCGGTCCGCCACCGGATCGTTGGAAGACCCTTTGAAGATATTCTTGATCGTCGGGCCTTTGACCAACTGCAGCACCTGATCTTCGATGCGTTCCTTGGTATTGTCCTTGACGTAGGCGAGAAGACCTCCGGAAAGTGAACTCAGAAGTGTCAGGACGACGACCATTTTGATCATTTCTTTCATCTCATCCCACCTTTCCCAGCGCTTTGGGTCTGATTTTATCCAGCAGCGGGTTCAGGATGTTCATCAACAGAACGGCCAGGAGCACCCCGTCCGGATAAATGCCGATGTTGCGGATCAACACGGTCATGACACCCCCGCCGGCCCCGTAGATCATCATGGGGATGGGGTTGACCGGCGAGGACGAGTCATCTGGCATGAGGAAAAAGGCACCGATCAGGGTATAACCGGTCAGCAGATGGAAAATGGGGCTGCCGAAACGGGCGGGATCGGCAATGTTGAAGATCAACGCGGTGGTGAAAACACCGGCCAGGAAGGTCAGGGCGATTTCCCACCGGATGTAGCGCTTCCAGATGAGATAGGCCCCTCCGGCAATGAGTCCCAGCCCGAAGGTGGACCCGAGCCCTCCCAACTGGCGGCCCATCAGAAGGTCGGCCACGCTATAGTGATCGACGGCTGACGGGCCGAAAGCCTTCAGCTGCCCGAGGGGGTAAGCGGCGATAAAGGTGAAATCGTAGTTGACGAGGGCGGCGTCGAAGTTGAAAAGCTTCCCCCAGGAGACCGTCAGAATCATCAGGGCCACCACGACGGGATGAAACGGGTTGGCACCGATGCCGCCGTATATTTGCTTGCCGATGATGATGGCGATGGCCGTGCCCACCAAAACCGCCCACCAGGGGGCTGTGGCGGGAATCAACATGGCCAGCAGCAGACCGATCAGGGCGGCATTGCCGTCAGCGACGGTCACAGGCCGCTTCATCATCCGGTTCATCAGCCATTCCCAGAAGACGGCCGAGGACACCGACAGGCAGACTGTGGCGACTGCGGGAAGACCATACTGAACGACGCCCATGAACACGGCGGGCAGGGCCGCCAGGATCATTCCGTAATAGCGGTCGGCCACTCGAGAACCGACATGCCAGAAGGGGGCGTGTGAAACGACGAACATCTTACCGTTAGTCATTCGATGCCTCCACTGCGTTCAACCGGCTCAGCTCGTACTTGGCCAGCCGGATGTACTGGAAGATAGGGATTTGGGACACGCAGATGTAGCTGCACAGCCCGCAATCGATACAGGAG
>JASFIA010000063.1:0-8852 GCA_050122915.1 Desulfobacterales bacterium
TTTCAGACGTGAAAAGTTTGTCCCCAAGGGCGGTCCAGACGGCGGTGATGGAGGAAAAGGCGGCGACATCCTGCTCGTCGCCACGCTGAGAAAGCGTACCCTCCATCATTTTCATTTCAAACATCAATTCAAAGCCCCCAACGGTGGCCACGGACAAGGCCGACAAAAGACCGGAAGGGGCGGAGAGCCCCTCCAAATCGATGTGCCTCCGGGCACTCTGGTGTCGGACGCCGATACCGGGGAACTGCTGGTGGATCTCGCTGAGGCCGGCCAGACGTATGTTGCGGCCCGAGGCGGTAGAGGCGGCGCCGGCAATATCCGTTTCAAGTCCTCCATCAATCGAACCCCCCGATACGCCAAACCGGGCGAAGCCGGAGAAATTCGAACCCTCAGGCTGGAATTGAAATTGATCGCCGACATCGGCATCATCGGCCTGCCCAACGCCGGAAAATCGACTCTGATCAGCCGAATGTCATCCTCGCGGCCCAAGATTGCCGATTATCCGTTCACCACCCTTGTTCCCAATCTTGGTGTCGTCGCACTAGAGCATTCCGAATCCTTCGTGGTGGCGGACATCCCAGGACTTATCGAGGGTGCCCACAAGGGCGTCGGCCTGGGGACGCGGTTTCTTCGCCACGTGGAACGCACACGGGCGCTCGTCCACCTAATCGATGCATCGCAAATAGACCCCGCAGATCCCCTGAGTGCCTACGAGACCGTGAATAGGGAGTTGTCTCTATACAGCCGCGATCTTGCCAATAAACCCCAGGTCGTGGTACTCAACAAAACGGATCTTCCGAATACGGACGAAAAATGCCGCCTCCTCTCTACCGCCTCAGCCACTGAACCCCTGAAAATATCTGCCGCCACAGGAAGCGGGGTGGACCGCTTGATCGGCAAACTGATCTCTCTTCTGGAATCCACGGATGAACATTGATCGAAACGCCCTTCTCAATGCTGCGAAGCGGGTCGTCGTCAAAATTGGCAGCAACGTCCTGACCCGGGACAACGGCCTGAATCTCGACGCCATCCGCTCGATCAGCGCCCAGGTCTGCCGGCTGATGGAAAGCGGACGGAGCGTTATCCTCGTTTCCTCCGGTGCCATGGCCGCAGGTCTTCGGAAATTGCACCTTCGAGAACGACCCGAATACACACCGGCGCGGCAGGCCGTTTCGGCGGTCGGACAAGCCGGACTCATCCGTGAATATGAGAAGGCTTTTGCCGGGTACGGTCGACAGGTCGCTCAACTGCTTCTCACCGCTGAGGACATGAACAGCCGAAAGCGCTATCTCAATGCCCGCAATGCCCTGAACACCTTGTTGTCGTGGGGAGTGGTCCCCATTATCAACGAAAACGATACGGTGATGGTTGAGGAGATCCAGTTCGGGGACAACGACAATCTTTCCGCAGTGATCGCCTTGCTGATGGACGCCGACGCACTCATCAACTTGACGGATATCGACGGCCTGTACACCAAGGATCCCCGGCGGTTTCCCGATGCCCAGCTCATTGGCATCGTCGATACCATCGGGAAGAACATCGAGAGGCTGGCCAGCGACATTCCCGGGGCACTGGGAACGGGCGGTATGCTGAGCAAGATACGCGCCGCCCGCAAGGTCACCGAGGCCGGTCTTCCCATGATCATCGCCAAAGGGCTCCAGGAGGAAATCCTTGACCAGCTCTTTGCCGGTTCGCCCCGAGGCACCTATTTTGTTCCGAAATCCAGACGTCTATCGAGCCGAAAGTGCTGGATCGGGTTTACCACGAAACCCAAAGGAACCCTGAGGATCGACGACGGCGCCGCCAGGGCCATCCAGCAAAACGGTAAAAGCCTTTTACCCAGCGGCATAACGGCGGTGGAGGGGGATTTTCGCATCGGCGATCCGGTCCAATTTCAAAACAGTCGACAGGACATCATCGGCAACGGCCTTGTCAATTACAGCGCCGCCGACATCCGCCATATCATGGGTAAAAAAAGCAGCCAGATCGCCGGCTGTCTCGGACGAAAACCTTACGACGAGGTGGTGCATCGGGACAATCTGGTGATTACCCTTTGACCACTTGACGACGTCCACGGGCCGCTTTACCCGGACCCATGGTTCCCAACCGCTGTCGCCTTCAGCCGTTCTGGAGAATTGGTATTGAGAAAAATTGGGTTGCTGGGTGGAACCTTCAATCCCATCCATTACGGACATTTGAGGACCGCTTTGGAGGTGCAGCAGGGGTTCGGCCTGGATGCCGTCTATCTGATTCCCTCCGCCTCCCCTCCCCATAAGACTGCAGAAGGCCTCGCGCCGGCCGAGGATCGCTTGAACATGGTCCGTCAGGCAATCGACGGCCGCCCAGGGTTGAGGCTTTCGGATATTGAACTGAAGCGGGAAGGCCCCTCCTATACCATCGACACCGTTTGCGCGTTCCGAAAACACCTGCCCGCATCCGTGTGGCTGTATCTCATCATGGGGATCGATGCCTTCCGGGAGATCACCACATGGAAATCCTATGATAACCTTCTGCATTTGGCTCCGGTCATCATCATCGACCGACCGGGATTCGGCTCGTCTTTTTCCAACAACCGTGAGCCGCTGGAATCCATTCTTAATTCCAGCGAACTCGAGGGCTACGAGTGCACCGAGAATTCCACCTGCTATACCCACTGTGAGAAGCAGCCGGTGTTTGTCTACAAGGTTACCCCTCTGGACATCTCCTCTACGCGAATACGGGAAATGGTGTCCAATAACGAACCCATCGACTTTCTTGTCCCAGATGCCGTCAAACAATACATCCAAGACAAAGGACTCTATGCCCTATGACCTCCTGTGGCAAGTTGTCCCTGGAACGCTACATCAAGGCCATTACCGGTAAAAAGGTCGCCAACGTCGTGGCGCTGGACGTTCGGGAGATGTCCTCGGTTGCCGACGCGTTTATCCTTTGCAGCGGGGGGTCCAACCGACAGGTTTCGGCCATTGCCGAGCATGTTAAAAAAACCCTCAAGAGGGAGGGCACCCGGCCCCTTCATGTGGAAGGCATGAAGGAGGGCCAATGGGTGCTGATGGATTACGGCGATGTGATCATCCACATCTTCTACGAACCGGTGCGGACCTTCTACGATCTCGAAGGATTGTGGGCAGACGCCCCCCGTCTGGCCTTGACTGAGAGTCAGCACCCTGGACCCACCGCTAGGGAGGATGACACCGGTGACTGATAACCGTCCGTCAATGCTGATCATTTTGGATGGGTGGGGGCTTGCCCCTCCTGAATCCGCCAACGCGGTAACCGCGGCAGCAACCCCGGCGCTGGACCATCTGGCCGATACCTACCCGGCGACAACCTTGCGCTGCTCGGGTGAGGCCGTGGGGTTGCCTCCGGGAATCATGGGCAATTCCGAGGTGGGGCATCTCAATATCGGAGCGGGGCGGATAGTCTTCCAGGATCTGCTTCGCATCGATCGAGCCATCGCCGATGGGTCCTTTTTTGAGACCCCCGCACTCACAGAGGCGGTTTCCGCCGCCGTCGGTGAACCCGGTGCTACCCTCCACTTCATTGGTCTGCTCTCCGACGCAGGGGTTCACAGCCACTTCGACCACCTGCTGGCCTTGATCGAACTGGCCAAGCGCAATGGGGTGAATCGGGTTCGGATTCATGCCATAATGGATGGTCGGGACACCCCCCCCGACAGCGGTCAGGGCTTTATCCACCGGCTGGCGGCTTACCTTCGGGATATCCCTCAGGCTGCCATTGCCTCCATCTGCGGTCGATTTTATGCCATGGATCGCGACACCCGATGGGATCGCATTGAAAAGGCCTATCGTCTGTATACCGTGGGGGAAGGGATTGCCGAAAGGGATGCGGAGGAAGCTGTCCGAGGGGCTTACGAGCGGGGTGAAAGCGACGAATTCATCCAGCCCATCGCATTGACGGACAATGACGGCATGCCTCTGGGTGTCATTGAGGACCGCGATGCGGTCGTTTTTTTCAACTTCCGCGCTGACCGTGCCCGGGAGATGACTCGGGCCCTGACAGCCGAGGCCTTTTCTTTTTTTGATCGGCCGTCGGCTCCTCGTCTGTCAGCCTATGTGGGCATGACGACTTACGACGAGGAGTTCAGCCTCCCGGCCGCCTTTCCTCCGGTTCATCTGAAACAGATCATGGGCGAGGTGGTCAGCCGCAGCGGGCTGAGGCAGCTGCGCATCGCGGAGACGGAGAAATACGCCCACGTCACCTATTTTTTCAACGGCGGTGAAGAAACGCCGTTCGAAGGGGAGGATCGCTGTCTGATTCCATCGCCACGGGAGGTGAAAACCTACGACCTCAAGCCGGAGATGAGCGCCCATGCCGTTGCCGATGAATTGGTGTCCCGGATCCGGGGGGGCGCCTACCAATTTATCGTCGTCAATTTTGCCAACATGGACATGGTGGGGCATACCGGTAATTTCGATGCGGCGGTTCGCGCCTGCGAAGCCGTAGATGCCTGTGTGAACCGGATTGTAAAAGAATGGAGAGCCATCGGCGGATCGGCCATCGTTACTGCCGACCATGGCAACGCAGAGAAGATGAAGGCGCCGGACGGCAGTCTCTACACCGCCCATACCACCCACCCGGTGCCGTTGATTCTTGTTGACGACCAGCGGATGGAAAGGGCGTTGAGACCGGAGGGCATTCTTGCCGATATTTCCCCGACCCTGCTCGAGCTCATGGGGCTGGAGCAACCCCCGGAGATGACCGGGGTTTCCCTGCTCCGTCCGGCCTCCCCGAAAACCCCCTGATGCGGCAGCGACCCGATGGCTGAGAAAGCGGCATATATGGGAATGATTACCGACTATGTTACCGGGCACGATGTCCCTGATATCGGGGCGGAGGCCAACCGCCAGGCCGTCGAGCGGTTTCTGGTCGACGACCGGGGGTACCGGCGAAGGGACATCCGGGTCGATACGCCCGTGGAATTGACGATCGGGGGAGCCCCCTACCGTTCCAAGATTGATCTAATGATCTGGGTGGACGGGGAAGACAAGGCGGCGGTCATGATCAAATGCGCGGCCGGATCCTTAGGATCCAGAGAGCGGGAGGTGGTATCGGCTGCGAGAATTCTGCTGGGGTATCAAGTCCCCATCGCTGTCGCGGCGGACGGGGTGTCGGCCGTCGTTTTGGATACCGTTTCCGGCAAACGAATCGGTTCCGGGATGTCCGCCATACCCTCGAAATCCGAGCTGATGGGCAGGCTTTCGATATTGCGTTTCCATCCGTACCCGGAGGACCGCGTCGAACGGGAAAAGCTCATCTATCGATCCTACGACATCATGAACATCCATTCCAGGGCATGACCATCGCGGGACCCCGGGTCCCCTCGGGAGAGCACATGGCCGCTTCTATTCTCCGGCGACGTCCATGCGGCAATGCTTGCAGACCTTTGCCCGTTGTTTGATAACCTCGGCACAGAAGGGACATTCGCGGGTAAAAAACCGCTTGTGAATTTTTTTCACTGCGGCCACGATTTCATCATCGATCAATTGATTGCCGGTCTTGAGGTGCCTCAGGGCTTCCACGGCTTCCAGTTCACCCAGATCTCCCATCATCTCTGCCGCTTTTTTTCGAACCCTGGCGGGTTCGGTCGGATCCATCAGCAGCCTGAGCACCCCGGGGCCGTCTTTGTCCGAGTAGCAACCGGCCAGAATCGAAAACCCTCTTTTGATCGATTCCTTCAATGCTTCCTGCTTCGCCACGGCCAGACTGTCAATGACTTGTCCCTTGGCGCCGTGGCGACTGTAGACCGGCATGAAGTCGAAATTTTCCGTGCCGGGATAATTCATGCAGCGGTAGGATGCCGTGTGAGCGTAGTTTTCTTTGATGTGGTCCCAGCCCTGAACGAAAGAAGGGCATTCGTCATTGAAGCAGATGAAAAGAAAGGGCTCCCCCCATCCCAATCCGTCGCCAACGCTAATCGGCGGCACTTCCCACAAACTCATTTCCGTGTCGCAATGGGGGCAGACGGGTTTTTTCATTTCGAGAACCCGCTCGAGCACCTGTTCCCTCGTTTCGATGACCATATCTGGCTAATCCTCCCATGAATTCCGTAAAAAAGGTCTTTATGAAGCGCAACGCAATCCCTGTCAAGCTAAGTTTGTTGCCGGGGATGTCAATACAGGAAAGGCCCCTGCTGAATAGACCCGATCGCCTGCCTGGGATCCCATGGCGGTAGGGTTTGACGCCTCAACCGGGGATGCCTGCCTGTCGGTCCAATCCCCGGAGGGAAACCGGATCGATCTGCCCGGAGATCTTCTGCCCCTGACGGGCTCCCGGATCCATTTGTTCAAAACCCTCTTGAACCTCGTTGCCAACGGGTTCGAGGCCATCCCAGCGGAAGGGAGCATCGAAATCGTAACGGCCAATCACTATATCGACCGGCCGTTGAAGGGGTATGACGACATTACGGAAGGAGACTACGTGCTTTTTCAGGTCAGGGATACCGGAACCGGCATCGCCGCCGGTGAGATGGACCGGATTTTTGAGCCCTTCTACACGACGAAAGCCGTGGGCAAAGCCGGCTCCGGCCTAAGAATGGCAGTGGTTTGGGGGACCGTTAAGGATCACGGCGGCTGCATCCCGGTGGAGAGTCAACTGAACCAAGGCTCGGCCTTTTCCATTAACGTCAAAGCCCTTAGAGATCGGATGTCGTCATCCCAAACGTCTTTTCCGCTGGAAGCACTGAAAGGCAAGGGGGAATCCATCCTTGTGGTGGACGATATCCCCTGCAGCGAGACATCGCCTCCCAGATGCTCATCCATCTGGGAGGCGATCGACTGGTCGAGCGCCCGTGCGGTGGATCTTGTGGTGCTCGACATGATCATGGAGCCGGGAATGGACAGGCTGGATACCTGCCGGCGCATTCTCGAGCGCCGTCCGACACAGCGGGCCATTATCGCCAGTGGTTTCTCGGAAACCCACCGTGTCAAGGAAACCATCAAGTTGGGCGCTGGCGCCTACATTCAAAAACCCTACACCATCGAAAAACTGGCCATTGCGATCCGGGAAGGGTTGGGCTCTTCAGAGAGATAAGCCCATCCCCTTTCCGTCCCTCCGCTCCACCTCCTTCTTGATCGACCGCATCCAGTGGTATATGAAGAAACCGTTATGCGTTTCCCCGCCAACACCCAACAGGAGGTGATCGATTGAGAGACATTCCCGTTGACGAGCTCAACGACTTTGCCGTGGATGTGCTTCGGAAGTCCGGCTCCAACGCCTTGAAATGGTTCGGTAAGGGGAAGGTCGGCCTGCGGTTCGACAAGGAAATGGTGACCGAGGTGGAACTGAAGCTCACCAATGACTTTCAGGAAATGCTCAAAAGCCGGTTTCCCGACCACCATATCTACGACGGGAACATCGAGGAGACTGGATACACCCACGGGGCCGGTCGTTACCTTTGGGTCTTCGACCCTCTCGACGGGGTGTGGAACTTTGCCGCCGGTGTTCCCACTTGGGGGATGTCCGTCGCATTGCTGGAAAATTTCTGGCCCATTTTGGGGGTGTTTCACATGCCGGCCACCGGCGACTGGTTCCAGTCCGTAGCCGGGGGAAACGCCTACCGTGGGACGGAAGAGATCCACGTTTCGGGCCAGGGCGATCTCAATGATGAAAGCGTCCTGTTTATCTTTTCCAGGTTCCACACCCTTTATCAGACGACGTTTCCCGGGAAGGTCAAAAACCTCGGCTGCACCTCCGCCCATATCTGCTACGTGGCTGAGGGGCGGGCTGAAGCCGCCATCATCGCCAACGAGCCCTACAAAGATTTAGCCGCCGCGCGGGTCATCATCGAGTCGGCGGGGGGTAAAATTTTCGACATGGATGGGCGACCCTTTCAGATTGGCGAGTATCTGGAGGGGGCGAGCGACCCCGCCGATCTGCTGGTCATGTCGCCCCATCTGTTCGCCCAGGTGAGCCGCTGCATCAGAAAGCTATAGCGCCCCGGCGTTACATCGCCTCCAGACCGCGATCCATCACGTCGGCAAGCGCCTCGTTGACGAGGCGCTCGACCGTTTCCGGCTTGAAGATGGGCTCGAACCGCTCGATTTGGACTTGGACCGGACGCCGATTCACTTGTCTTTCCTCCCGGTCACCCAGGAAGAAAACGAGTTCGACCTCGACCCGAAGGGTCGTTCCCATCAAGGTCTTCTTGGCATCGCAGCGAAGACGGGAAATCTCTCCACCGATCCGGTGGCGGGCTTCTTCCGGCGGGCCCGTCAGTGCTTCCGGAGAAAAGTTCCAACCCTCGAGAGGAATGATCCGGGCCCCCATCCGCTCGAGCCGTTCCGCCACCGTTCGGGTTACCGCGCCGGCGACGTCGATGGGAATGGTGGCGTATCGTTCCTTTTTTCCGCCCCCAAGGACCCGGTTGCCCACCAGATGGGGGTCGGTTACCCCGCGACGGTCAGCGAACGGCTGGAGGGCGATGACGTCTCCTCGATAGCGTTCCCCAACTCCGGAGCCCTGGTCACGCAGGGTTACCGGATGGGTAATCGGTGCCGCACAGGAGAAGATCGATACCGTCATAACCACCGCGGCCAACATGGCGGCACCCCGGCTGAACTGCTTCCACAGGCTGTGATCCCTCACCGGCTCACCTTCCTTTCGAATCCCTTTCATTCCGCGATGCCATTGGTGGCTCTTTTCGGGCATCTCCTTCGTTTCCCTTAGCCCGGCCTGCGTCCAAAAGCAAGCGGTGCCGATCCTATTCGAAGCGTGCCGGGTCCCTCGGTCCCGGTGCGTCTGCCGTCCCAGTAAGGGAGAGCCGTTCCACCCGCTCGACGGTGAGGGTCAATGCCCCCCAATCGCTTTCGACGGTTCCGGACAAGAGGTAAGGG
>JASFIA010000064.1:0-8624 GCA_050122915.1 Desulfobacterales bacterium
AAATGAACATCAGGCCGACCATTTCATTGACGTATCGAAGACGGGGAGTGGTTGTCGCCTTCATCGGTTCTCCATTTCTAACAGCCGTCGTCCGACCAAACGGTATCGGCGTGTCGCGGGAATCGAGGGGTCGCGCCAAAGGCTGTCGTTCAAGGTCATCCAGACGACCGCTGCCCCCCGGTCTCTTGCCCGACGGATGAGGGCGATCAGGGGGGCCACATCCCTCTCCCCGAGCTGGGAGGTGGGCTCCTCCAGAAGGATCAGGGACGGATTTCCGAGAAACGCCCGGATCCAGGCCGCCCGCTTGAGATCGGACAGGGGAAGGTCCGCCGGATATCCCAGGGGAATGCCGGGAAGTCCAAGATGGAGCGCCAGACGACCTGCCTCTTGTTGGACCTCTTTTATGGGGCGCCGGGTGTGATGAAGCTCTGGCAGCAGAATGTTTTCCTGAATGGTCATATCCTCAATCCAGGACCCTCGCGAAAAGACCCTTCCGATGCGACCCCGCATGGCATTGGCAATGTCCGGTTGCACCTGCTCCCAGTCTCTGCCCAGGAAATGAACCGATCCTCCGAAAGGGGCCGTCAGCCCGGAACACAGATCGAATATGGCCCTTGCCTGGCCGACCCGCTCTCCCCGGAGGAACAGCAGGTCGCTGCCCCTGACTGGAAAGGACAGCGAAATGGCGTCTCGAATTCGGTGCCCCCCTCCGGAGAGCGTTACCGAATTGAGGTGCAGAACGAGCCTTTTTTCCTGAAGAGTCGACATGTCATCTCCTACAGAAAGAGGGTCAATAGGCCGGATATCATCAGAATCGCCACTACGGAGCGGGTATAGGCCCCGGCCATGGCCGTCTTTACGGATTTCGGCCCGCCCGTCGACGACAGTCCGGTCATGCAGCAGATCAGTGCCAGGGTAAATCCGATGGTGATCGTTTTTAGCGGAATGACGGCGAATTCAAGAGGTCCCATGGCCATGAGCAGCAGGTTAATGAAATCGTATAGGCCCAAGGTGGAAGCATCCATTGCATTGCTGAGGACGAATCCAACCCCCATTGCCGCGATCATAAAGGCGATGGCCAGACAGAAGCTGGACAGCGCCGTCGCGACAACCCTGGGCAGGACCAGATAGAGCAGCGGATCCACACCCTGGGCGTCGAGCATCTCGACCTGGCCGTTGCTCCTGGCCGTGCACAGGTCCACCGTCATGACCTGGCCGCTTCGCCCGAGCAAAATCAAGCCTACCAGGATGGGGGCGATTTCCTGTCCCACCACTAAGACGAGAAGGGTGCCAATCCGCTGCTCCTGGCCAAACAAATCGAGCCAGTACAAGGCCTGGAAAACAATCCCGAGGCCCACGAGAGCGCCGACCAGAAGCGTGAAGGGCAGCGCTAGGATGCCCGTTTCATAACAGTGTCGCATCAATTCCCTGCGGACCGTGCGTCGCCAGGAAATGGGGCGGAGACTCTGAATCACCACGGCTGCCCAGGTGCCGGCCAAGAGTGCCGTCGAACGGCCAGCACCGATCACCCACCGCCCTGTCGCGGCCAGTCGACGCCGGATCATGGGCCAAGGGGCCTTCCCGTATGTGGGCTTCGCTTGTGGAAGAGTCGTCGGCATGGTCATTGTTGACCCGTCATCAAAAAGGTTCGAATCTCTCCTACTTGATCCAGGTAGAAGGCGCCTCTGTTCTTGAATACGAAATCATTTCGGATGCAGTGGTAGGTGGTCTCAGTCACCTGGATTCCGCCAGGAATTCCCGAGGCCGCCATCTGAACCGCCGCCTGGACCGCATCCCCCCAGATGTTGTAGGCGTCGAGGCCGCAGCCGATGGGGCTTCCGATGATGGCCCCGGTGTCGATGCCGATTCGAAACCCCAGCGCCGCTTCCGCCCCGGCGAATACCGACATTAATCGGTTCTGGATGCCGATGGCCACTGCGCCCATGCGCTGGGCGTGGCGATTTTCACCGCCGGCGAACCCCGTTGCACAGACGATCATGTCTCCCATCAGCTTGACGTATTCCACGCCGTTGGCTTCCGTCAGGCGATCGATTTCGCAGACCAGAAGGTCAAGAACCGGTCGATTTGATCTCTCGGGCAGGGGGTCTGCGAGAAATAGGGGATCCGTAAAGACGATAGCCATGACGGTGATCCCGTCGATGAGGGCGGTTTCCGATGATTCCTGATTGATCCCGCGGCCTTTCAGCCGGTTTTCTAAAAGTGTCAGCCGGTCGGGTTGCAGAGCCGTTTTCCGGCGAGAGAGTTCGGACGGCGTCACTCCTGTAATACCGCCGGCGGGACAGGCTGCGGCAGTGTCGGGGTCCTGCAAGGCCCCGCCTTCCATCTCTTGATTGACCGGTGACGCCAACGATTTCGAACCGCTTCTTTCGATCAGTGTCCTCAACGCCAGAACACCGGCAATGGAGCGGGCAAACTGGAGGTCTTCCCTGCTCCATCCCCGGGTGGTGTCGTCGTGTTCGAACCAGATCATGCCGGCTCCGGACATCTCGCTTCGAACTTTGACAGGCACCGCCATGAGAGCCACGCAGCCTAGCGGGGCCAGATAGGTGCGGGTGAGTTCCTTTGTCCGGGGATCCCTTCCGGTTTCGGTCAGTTGAATGGTTTCGCCCGCGGTCGCCGCTTGGAAGAGTTCCGGGTATTCCTGCCGGTTCAGGGTGGCCCCTCGGCTGTGTCCCCTGCTTTCTTTGTCGAAGCATTCGACGCACACGAGCTGATCCATCTCGGGTTCTAGCCGCCATAGACTGACCCGCCTGACATCCACGGCGGCGGAAACGATTTCGGAGAACTGCTCGAAGGCCTTCTCATGATCCATATCAAATTGGATCACCAAGTCGGTGAGTTCCGAAAAGGCCTGATTTTGAATGGCCATTCGACGGCGCCGCTCGAGCAGCACCCTTGCGGATCGTTCGGTCCGGAGGCTCCGCCAACCGAGCAATCCGGCCATGACCAGGGCGATGGCGATCACGATCAGCCCGGAAATCAGCGACCGGCGGATGTTGCGCTCGACGAAACCGACGAAGTCATCCTCAGGGACGGTAATCAAAATCGACCAGCTCCGACCGACCACTGATCGCAGGGAAGACGCCATGCTCGAATACCGTTTCCCGTCGACGGTGATATTTCGGATGCCGTGCCCTTCGATACGGAACCGGTCGAAGGCCCTGGTCAGTACGGGATCTCCTAGTCCGTCCACCCTGACGGGTTCGATGGTCCCATCGCCTTCTTTCAGCATTCTGCCCAGATCCGGGAAGGCGACGAGATTTCCCTGGCCATCGATAAGCAATGCCTGGCCGGATTGGCCGATGCGAAGATTCGACAAAAACCGGCTTAGGTCTTCGAGGAGGATGTCGATGCTCAGCACGCCGATCAACCGGTCGTCGGGGTCAACGACGGATATGGAGGCGGTGACACCGGGTTTGCCGCTGGTGAAGAAGACATAGACATCGGTCCAGTAAACGGCCCGGGTCCGGGTTGCGCCAATGTACCAGGGACGCGTTCTCGGATCGAAGCCGTCGAAGGCTTCCTCCTCTACCCGGACCACCCGATCTGCGGTGTCCCGGCGAGTCCAGGTGACCTTGGGCGGGTCCTGGTCACGGTCGATCACCTTGGTATGGATGGCTCCTTCCAGTGATTTTTGACTCATGAGGAAGTTCCCCCGGGGATCGGCCGCATAGAAAGAAACCGCCTGGGGGAACACCTTGAGGATTTGAATCCCTAAAGTGTCGAGCACATCATTGTCCATGCCTCTGGCGGTGACCGTCAGGTAGATGCCCGAGGCGAGACGGACCATCTCACCGGCCGGCAACAGGTGATCGCTGACCTCTGCGGAGATTCTCTGCTCCAACAACCGCACCAGGCTGTTGGCCAGGGTGACGGCATCCCGACGGTTGTTGAGATAGGACATCCTGGCGATGACGACGATCGCCACCCCCATGACGGCCACGACGGCGATCGGCAGGAGAACCCTCAGAATTTGGCGACGCCTCTCCTTGCCGAGACGTTCGGCAGATTCCCTGACGTCGATCAGTTCGGCCTCGGTCACGGGAGTTGTCCTTTGATCTATGGGTTGGTTCCCGGTGCTCTGACCCCTCGGGCTGTCGTGCGATCGATGGGCAATATCTGGATGGGAACGGACGTTAATTTACTATAGTAGGGTATTGCTCAAAAGCAACTGTTTCAGTCCGAGGGCCGCTGTCGAACGGCACCTCAGCCGATGTTTCCACACAGGGGGCGGGGATGATGGAATCATTCACCGGCCGGGGCGCCGGCCGTCTTTTCCGGATTGAGAATCTTGCTCAGGATGGCTCTGGAGATCTGATAGGTCGGGGCGATGCCCTCGTCACCCAAGCCCCCGGATGCCAGAGTTTGTCCGCTGACGAGCGGGTTGTCCGAGGCGTAATAGGCATACATGAGGGTAACGTTTTTAGAAATGTGTCTTCGCATGATGGCGGCACTGATGGCCCGCTGGTAGTGGCACCCCTCCATTTCGAGGCCCACCGCATTCCAGCTGGACTTGAAAAACCGTTTCAGGATGTCCCTGTTTTGAAGCGAGGTGCCCAGTACCGTGACGATGGGTCCTTTATAAACGGGCAGCGACCCGTCGAAATCAGATGCGCTAAGCCTGTTGGCGACGGCATAGTTCTCGGGGATGCCCTCGTGGACATGGCCCGTGGCCAGCATAATGTCGCCTTTTTTCCCGGGAAGAATGCCGGCCTTCCCCATGATGGAAATGGAGCGGATGTTCAAACAGGTATCAAGATCCTCCTCCAACCGAGGCGCCAGCAGTTCGTCCATGACCCCAAAGGCCTGGGCCCCGAAGGCATAGTCCATCACCAGAATGACGGGTTTTTCGGCAGCGATATACTCCCAATCGAGACCCACTTCCGGGTGGCACTGGACATCCGGCAATTGGCACGTGTCGATGATTTGGCAGTCAATCTGGGATCCGCTGGTGTCCGGTACAAGATGCAACCCGTGGTGGCTTGCAAAATCGATGATGCTCTCGGTGTCGTCGCGGATGGATCGAATGAATGTCACCAGGTCATCGGAAGAGGTGCCGATGCCGGTTTCTTTCGCGGCGGCGCAGGCGTACAGGGAATTGACGATACTGTGCATGTTGGCGCTGATGATGTGGAGGGGGCGGTGTGCGAACCCCAGTTCGTGAAGCCTTTCTTTGACGGTGTCCGCCCATTTTTTCCCGTTGGTGTTTTTGACGATCATCTCGATGAGGGATGGGGTGAAGATGACCACGACGGCGTCTTCGGGGTCGGCCTTCTCTTTGCCGGCGATGTGGCCGAGATCGGAGATGATCTTAAACAGGCTCCCGTGATCGCTGGCACTGCTGCGATTGGATTCGATGGCCTTTTCGGCGGACTGGGTCTCCTTGAATGTCTGGCCCAGTACCACGCTCAAATTCCACAGGGCGTGCTCGAGGTTCTCCCGGGTGAGGGGATTCTCTGGCGCGGCTGATTTTTCGACAGCCGCCCATTCCTGACGGGGGCGGCCGTGGCCGTCTTTCATCTGCCGGCTGATCTTGTCAGCCTCCATGTGCAGAAAGGTCAAATGGGTCAGGATATCATAGATTTCACTCATGCCTCGGGTAATCACGAAGCACATTTCATGGTCGCTTACCCGATAGGAATTCCTCCGCCGCTTGGGTGGCCGAATCATTTGAAATGAAGTGCCCTCAAGATCCTCCTGGGCCGTCAGGACGATCCGTCGGCATTCAGCGATGCCCCCCGGCAAGCGGTCAAGAACGTACTGGAGGCCGTCAAGCTCGACAATCCGGGGATTCTGGAGTGCGCCGTAGATTTCCGGGCTCAAGTCTTTCAACACCCGAGAGAGCACCTCACCAGACTTTCCCCGCACCCGGTAATAGCCTCTGAGGGTCAATGCCTCGGCGGTGGTTTTGAAAACCCGTACAGCGATTCTTCCCTTTTGGGAGCTGGTCAGCTCTTCCATTCGTCCCCTTCTTCACATACTAGGATCGGTCATGTGTTTTCCCCGTTGCGGTGTGTATCTATCGCCTCGTCTGTTGTTTGTATGAGGTTTGTGATATCAACTCAAGCGTTTAGTGGCGAAAATCGGATGGTGATCGCCCCCGCCCGCCACCGGATGGGCAATGGGGCCCGTTGGATCGTTAAACCCGAAGGGCTGCCGTCGATGGCCTGAGGATGTCCATTCGCACGGCTATTGACATGGTTGTTTATAATTTAATATTTTTTCAGTGGGTTTGAGTAAACCTAAACATCTATTTCAGCCATGTATGCCGACTACTTCCATTTAGACAGACCCCCATTCACGTTGACCCCCGATCCCAGTTTCTTGTTTTTGAGCCGTGACCATCGGGACGCTTTGGCCCATTTGCTTTACGGCATCACGGAGCCGGTGGGATTTGTCCAGTTAACCGGGGAGGTGGGGACCGGAAAAACCACTCTGTGCCGCTACCTGCTTCAAGAGGCGCCGCCCGAGGTGGATGTGGCGTTGGTTTTGAACCCCAGGCAAACAGCCGGTGAGTTGTTGGCCAGTGTTTGTGACGAACTGAAGATCGACTACCCCGAAGGAACCCGCAGCATAAAGATCCTGGTGGATCGACTCAATCGCTTTCTTCTCGATGGCCACGCCAGGGGGCGTCGGACGGTTTTGGTGATCGACGAGGCCCAGAACCTGAGCCCGGACGTACTGGAACAGATCCGCCTTCTCACCAACCTCGAAACCGCAACGGTCAAACTGCTTCAGGTGCTTCTGATCGGTCAGCCTGAACTGAAGGCATTGATGAAACGCCCGGAGCTCAGGCAATTGAACCAACGTATCGTTGCGCGATACCACCTGACGACACTTTCCCAGGAAGAAACCCGGGCCTATGTCCAGCATCGGCTGAAGGTCGCCGGCTGTCACCGAAGCCTGTTCACCGACGACGCACTCGATCTGATTCATCGGTTTTCGGGCGGCATTCCGAGGCTCGTCAATGTGTTGTGCGATAGAGGACTTTTGGGCGCATACGCCAGACAATTGACAATCGTGGACACCGACATGGTCCGAACCGCCCAGAAGGATGTCGACGGTCAATCCGCAGAGCCTGGCATCCGTGGTTCACGGATGAGAGGCGCTCTTGTCCTGGGGGTGGTCCTGGCGGGGATCGGGGGAGGCATCTGGTTCTGGCAGAGCGAGAATCGGGTTGCCCCAAGGTCAGTTCCGGCGATAGGAGCGGTATTGCCTCCCGGGGTATCGACCTTTACCACGGAGTCCAACACCCGCCCAGATGCAGTCACGCCCACACCGACCGTCATTCTGGAAGACATTGGTGGCCGTGGAGAGTCCCGAGGCCCCATGGCGCCCAATGCGGGTGCCCAGGCCGAAAACCCGCCGGCCGGCCTCGACGAATGGCTATCGATGCCCGACGCACGGAGCCTGCCTGAAAATGGGTTTAGCACCCTCATGGGCTATTGGAACCTGGACGCTTCCCTGCTTCCAGGGCCTCCGGATTGCGTCCAGTCCCTGAAAGCGGGCCTCCAGTGCATTCAGCTGTCAGGTACCATCAAGGATCTGCTGGTCCACAACCGGCCGGCCATCCTTGAGATCGTGGCAGCCGATAAGACGGTTCACCATCTCGTGCTGGCGGAAGTCCGTGGGGATCGCTGGCTGCTTGATATGGCAGGGGATCGACGCCTTTTCAATTCCGAAGACGTTCGACAGCGATGGTCGGGGCGGTTTACCCTTTTGTGGCGGACACCGTCTTCGGTGCAGCCTGAACTGGTAATGACCATCAAAAAAGAATAGATTTTAGGGCGGGGATGCTATCGAAAAGCTGTTTGCCCCCCCCGTTTCCCCGGGCCAGGGCCGATGGCTTCGCCCCATGGAATCGAACACGACAGCCTGGCCAGCCGTCTTGACGATTCCGGGGGAGTGAACGGCGAAACGTCTGGAGCGGTAAGATGTCTCTGATACTCGAATCCTTGCAGCGGGCAGAGGAGGAGCGGCGCGGGGCCCGGATTTCGACATCCGCTCCCCAACCCCGGGCGCCCGATCCGTCTAAACGGCGGCGATGGGCCTTCCGTTCGGGACTTGCCGTGGTGGCCTTGCTGCTGATAGCGCTGCTGGCGGTCGTCATAACCTGGGAGGAAGGAGATGATGGTGTTTCCACCGCCCGTCGGCCGGATCCACCGGCACCATCTCCGATCCGGCAACGGTCGGAACCTCAACAACGCGCACCGGCAGCCCCCCCCGTGACACCAGAGCCCCCTGACCTCACCGAAGAGGCTGCTCCCGTTCGCGTCCCCGGACCGAGCCGACAGCCGGCAGCCGAAACCGAGTCCTTTCCAGCCGATGAACACCCGGCCATCGAGATGCCGTCGGTCGATGAGACGGAAAGAACCGACCCCGCCTTTGCCGAAGCAGCGCCGTCGGTGACCGACACCCAGGTTACGATCAGCCCTCAGCCAGTGGTGAATCCTGCCGCCGGGACACGGTCACCAGCTTCCAGCGACTCGGTTCCTCTGCTCCGGGAACTGCCCGCCTCCCTGCAGACCCGCTACGGGCATTTAAATCTCAATGTGGTGGTTTACGAGAATGATCAGGATCGATCCCTGGTGTTCATCAACATG
>JASFIA010000065.1:0-8522 GCA_050122915.1 Desulfobacterales bacterium
GTTGAGCTGGACGGATTCTCTGCATTCATTTCGGAGTTGTCGGCAGCGGTGACCGTTCACCTCTTCACACAAATCGGAGTGCCGGTCTCCACATCCCAAGCCATTGTGGGGGGCGTGGCAGGGGTCGGCATTCTAAAGTCCGTTCGCACGGTCAAGAAGAAAACCCTTGCTGGGATCGCCATGGGTTGGATATCCACGCCGCTCAGCAGCGGTATAACGGCCTACCTGCTCATGCGGCTGGCCTTGGCCATAGGGATCGGCGCATAAAGATCAGAACCCGTTCGGGAGGGAATCCATAATGATATTCAAAAAGGAGAAAGAGGTCATTGGGCAGATCGACAGCTTCCTGGATGAGATGGGAAACTGCCTCATGACGTCAGAGAAGACGATTCTGCTCTATCTTCAAGACGAAGTCAAAGAAGCCAAGCGTCTGGCCCGGGAAGTCCGCAGGATCGAAACCCAAGCCGATGTGAAACGTTACGAGATCCGGGACAACCTCTACCAGGGGGCTTATTTGCCAGGGATGCGCGAAGATATATATCACATCGTCGAGCGCATCGATAAAGTCGCCAATGCGGCTGAGGCATGCTGCAATTTTTTTCTGAATCAGAGACCCGGGGTGACCGCCGATCTAAAGCCTCACTTTGCCTCCGTTACCCGGGAGGCATTCGGAGTGAGAATGCCTCTCAAGGACGCCGCACTGTGCTTCTTCGACAGTGACTCCCCCATGGATGAGATTCGTCAATATACCCAGCAGGTATCTCTGATTGAATCCGATGTGGATAAAAGCGAATGGGATCTCACCAAGCTCATCTTCACGTCGTCCCTGGATCGTGGCCATAAAATGCATCTAAAGCAATGCCTGGACAGCATTGTGGAAGTGTCGGACCGCGCTGAAGACGCATCGGATCAACTCGAATTGGCCGCATTGAAATCGACGGCGTAACAAGGGGTATGGATTTCGTATCTGAGTGCAACGTTGGAAAAATGCCGGGTTGGCGTTTGGGTGACTGCTGGGGTGTTTACTCACCCGCCCTCTGACGATGATTCATTTCCATTATTCAGCAGGCCTGGGAAGGCCGTCATCGGTGGGTACGGACAGTCTCGGGAACCCGTCCCAGCGCCGCCCCTCGTATCGCCTCAACCTTCGACAAGACTTGTCTCCAGACGCTTCCATTCATAGACCGCTCCCACAGGTCACCGCCGGAAAGGACGGCAAACAGGCGTCCTTCCGAGAAGAAAAACCGGTCCGCCATGTGCCGGGGCCAAGGGGCATTCATGCCGTCGGAAAACGACCGCCAATGGGCGCCCCCGTCGACGGTTCTCTCGATACGTCCCCCCTTCGACACGCCGTCTGCGGGACCCGCGATGATGTGGTCGGGATCGGCGGGATCCACCCACAGCGCCCGAACATAGCCGCCGTGCAACCGGACCCATGATGCGCCGAGGTCATTGGAGCGGTAGAGCCCCCCGCCGGTGGCGGCGGTGATCGCCCCGGTGGTTGGGTGGGCATGCAGCGAGTGCACGTCGGGATGAATTCCGGAGCCGAGACCCCGGTTCAGATCCGGGCTTCCGTCGCTTCCGGGGACCAATGCCCAGGAAACGCCACCATCCGTCGAGGTCAGCACCCCCCCGACCTCAACGGCGGCATAAAACCGGTTAATGCCGCCGTGGCGGCTTGCGCCGAAATCCCTGACACACCCGGCCGCGGCAGAATACGGCAGCCGCCAGCCGTATTTGTCGCGCAGCAGCGACACACCGGATGCTTTGCGCCACGTGGCCCCGCGGTTCGTCGACACGTATATTCCGGCCGGTTCGGCGCCGGCAAGCACCGTTTCCCCAGGCCCATCGATCCAGAGCATCCAGCGGACATGGGGAGCCGTGGTTCCGTCGAAAACCGGCTGCCAGCTATTGCCGCCGTCGGTCGAACGCCAGATGCCCCTCTCGCCCCCCGCCAGAACCGTCTCATCGATCACGACCACGGTGTTTAGGGCCTGCTCCGCGAGGTAACGCTCTCGAACAGACCAACCGCCGTCCACCGGGTCGGCAATGAAGAGTCCCGAGGCCGTTGCGAGATAGAGAACCAAGGCCATTGCGTTCTTCTCCTTTCGTCACTCGAGAGCCCGCCGATGAGGTCTCAAGGTCATCTATTCGAACGATAACGGCGAAACCGCTGGCGTCAACGCTGATGGGAACGTCCGTCCCCATCGGTCCCGGTTGCCAGCGGCCAGCCAATTGGGATATGGTAAAAACCGTTGCGGGGGGTCGAGCTTCGCAACAATCGCTAAAGGGAGGTCCCATGACACCGTCAGAACGACTGCGGCCCCTCTGGGTAGCGGCTGTTGCCATCTTTTGTATTTCCGGCTGCGGATACAATCAGCTTCAGCAGCTTGAGGAGGCCACGTTCAAGGCCTGGGCCGACGTGGAGGCCACTCTTCAGCGTCGGGCCGACCTCATTCCCAACCTGGTTGAAACCGTCAAAGGCTATGCCGCCCATGAACGAGAAACCCTCGAAGGGGTGATCGAGGCCAGAAAGAGAGCCCTCTCCGTGTCGGTTTCTTCGAAGGACCTGTCCAATCCCGATGCCATGGTTTGGCTTCAGTCCGCCCAGGGGGATCTGTCATCGGCCCTGTCGCGTCTGATGGTGGTGGTGGAACGCTATCCGGACCTGAAGGCCAGCCAGAATTTCCTCGACCTCCAGAGTCAACTGGAAGGCACCGAGAACCGCATCGCCGTCGCCCGGCAACGTTACAACCTGGCCGTCCAAGCCTTCAACGCCTCCATCCGAAAATTTCCCAACAACCTGACCAACCGATTTCTCCTGAACCTTGACCGAAAAACCTATTTCAATGCCGACGGAGAAACCACCGCCGTTCCAGCAGTCACATTCCAGTAAGGACCTCAAATGATCCCGGTCCGGCATAAGGGGATAAGCGGCGCCTGCGCCTTCGCCCTCCTGGCGTGGGGTCTCGCCAGCGGGTCCGCCGATGCCTCCTTCTCCGTGCCGCGCCTCGAAGGCCGGGTTACCGATTCGGCCGGTATGCTCTCGTCGGCCACGATTCGACACCTCGATGCGGTGTTGGAGGCGCTCGAAAGGACTGACGGCACCCAGATCGCGGTGGTCACGGTGCCCTCCCTTGACGGAGAGGCTCTCGAAGCGGCCTCCCTCCGGGTCGCGGAATCGTGGGAAATAGGCCAGCGGGGACTCGACAACGGCGCCCTCCTCTTTATATCGCGAAGCGACCGAAAGCTCCGGATTGAAGTCGGCTACGGACTCGAGGGGCGGCTGACGGATCTGGTGGCCGGCCGCATCATTCGAAACGTGATCGTTCCCCGGTTCAAAGAGGGCCGCTTCGATCAGGGAGTCATTGGCGGCGTGGACGCCATGATCGCCAGTGTCAGGGGCGAATTTACGGCCGATGGCCCTTCCGGGTACCGCACGGGCAAACCCGTTGCACTGGAGGCCGGAATCTTCTCCCTGATGGCGGTGGCGATAGTGGTGGGAGGCCTCGGACGAATCCGCTTGTTGCTTGGCGGGGTGCTGGGAGGGATTTCACTGCCCCTGATTGTCCGGCTTTTCTTCGGGATCGCCTTTCCTGCCGTTCTTGCATTCTTCCCCATCGGCCTGGCGGGCGGCATAATCCTGTCGGCTGTCGTCCGAAAATGCGATCGCCGGCGGTCGGGCCCCGACCGCCGGCATAGACCCGCCAGACGTCCCTTTTCGGATGGCTCGGGAGGAGGCGGCTTTTCATCCAGGGGCGGCTTCAGTGGCGGCGGGGGAGGCTTCGGCGGCGGCGGCGCCTCCGGGGGATGGTGACCGTGAAAGGGATTCTGACAGAGGCCGACCGGGAGAAGCTGCGGGATGCCGTTCGGGACGCCGAGGCCCGGACCGCGGGGGAGATCGTTGTCATGGTGATCCCCGAGAGCGATCCATACCCCCTGGCCGGCGTTATCGGCGCCGCCTTGGCGTCCCTGCCCGCGGCCGCCGCCTTGACGCCATTGGCAGGGGGCTTCTTCTGGATGGGTGAACAGAACATGTGGGTATTCCTGACGCTTTTCATCGGTTTCTTTGCCGGATTGCACCCCCTGTTTATGGCCGCACCGGTCTTGAAACGGCTGTGCATATCGAATCGAGAGATGGCCGAATCGATCGAGAAGGCGGCCATGACCCGCTTCTACCGTGAAAACCTCCATGCCACCCGCGAGGCTACCGGCGTTCTCGTCCTGGTGTCGGTCTTCGAGCGAAGGGTTCAGATCCTGGCCGACAGAGGCATCAACGATCGGGTGCCGCCAGACACCTGGAACCGTCTGGTGGCAGACATCGTCTCCGGCATTAAATCCGGAGAGGCTGCGGCCGCTCTCTGCCGGGCCGTGGACGGCATCGCCGATATCCTCGAGCGCCACTTCCCCTGCCCCCCCGACGATCGGGACGAGCTGGAGAACCTCATCATCGAACCGTAACCGGAACGGCCGGCGGCAGGGGTCTGATCCTGCCCTTCGGTTGACAAAACCGTTGCCAGCTTTTACACTTTGGCGTCGATTTTCGCCCTGTTTTCGGTTTTCTGCCCCAATCGTTCCCGGATAGGAATGAACCGATAAGACAGCAGCCGACAGGCGTTTCCGGCATACCTCCGGAAACGGTCTCGCCCCCTGCCGGGGTCGATTCGGTCCAGGAAGACCGTTTCTTCCCCAAACCACCGGCATTCGAGAGGCATCATCCATGCAGCCCGTCGACAGCATTGGTGCACTGTCCCCCTGGGTTCCCGGCATATTCAGCCTCGGGGTCTACGCCCTGGTGGTCTCAGCCCTCGTCGGCCTGCTGCTGGCGGCCTCTTCTTTCATCGGAAAGCGAAAGCCCACGGTGGAAAAGCTTCGCCCTTATGAATCCGGTATCATTCCAACGGGGACGGCCCGGCTCAAGTACCCGGTTCCCTTCTATCTGGTGGCCATCTTTTTTCTGATATTCGATGTCGAGGGCGCCTTCATATTCTCCTGGGCAATCGCTGCACGGGAACTGGGATGGGCAGGGTGGCTCCAGATCGCCTTTTTCATTGTCGTGCTGCTGCTTGGCCTTGTGTATATTTGGGAAAAAGGGGGACTTGAGTGGGGACCCACCCTGAAAACCGACCGGACAACCGGTTCCTGAGCACGACCGATTACCTGATCAACTGGTCCCGTCAATACAGTCTCTGGCCGATGTTTTTCGGGCTCTCATGCTGCTTTGTAGAAGAGGCCACCGCCCTGACGGCACGCTACGATATGGCCCGTTTCGGGGCGGAAGTCATGCGCCCCTCCCCGCGCCAGGCCGACCTGCTCATCACCTCCGGCACCATATTTAAAAAGATAGCACCAGTCGTGCTGCGTCTCTACGAGCAGATGGCCGAGCCCAAATGGGTGATTTCCATGGGGTCCTGCTCCAACTGTGGGGGCATGTACGATGCCTACAGCGTGGTTCAGGGCATCGACCAGATTCTTCCGGTGGATGTTTACATTCCCGGCTGCCCCCCGCGGCCCGAGGCCGTGCTTCAGGGCCTCACCGTACTCCAAAAGAAAATCATGAGCGAAGAACGGCCGACCCGGAGCCTTTTCGGCCTTTCCGGAGGCACCCAGGGAACGGTCAGCCCCGTCCTCGTCGACGGTCAAACCAAGTCCCGGGATCCCCGGGGACCCGGGATGGAAAAAACCGCCATCCGAGGGACCTCCGCGACCCCGCCCTTTTTCGCCGACAGTCGAAGCGACCTCATGTGGTCCCCCCCGGCCCGACAGATCGAGCTTTCAGAGACCGATGCCGGGATCCTGAGGCAGCTTTCCGATCGGTTCGGCGACGCGGTCAAAAAGCAGTCAACCGTATCGGACATGTCAACCGTCGAGGTGGATCCCCGCCGGGTCAAAGATGTGCTTCGATACCTCAAAACCGACGCCCCCACCCGGTTTCGGCGACTGGAAGACTTGACGGGCATCGACGAATCCACCCGCAAGGATCGCGACCGCTATCCCGACTTCACTCTGGTCTATCACCTGCTTGCCTTCGAGCCGGCGACCCGGATGCGGGTAAAGGTACCCCTCTCGGGGAGTCAACCGGTGGCGGAGAGCGTCACCGACCTGTGGCCGTCGGCCGCCTGGTACGAGCGGGAAGCCTACGATTTGATGGGCATCGATTTTGCGGGCCACCCCGATTTGAAACGACTCATCATGCCCCCCGACTGGGAGGGGCATCCTCTGAGGAAAAATCAGCCCGGGCGCGCCACGGAGATGCCGCCATATACCACCGCCGAGGCACGGGACAAGCAACCCTTGGATGCCGGCGTCTACGTCACCTCAACCGAGGGCCGCGAACAACTCATCCTCAATGTGGGCCCCCACCACGTGAGCACCCACGGGCTCATGCGCTATATCGTAACCCTGGACGGGGAGGAAATCACCAGCCTGGACATGGATATCGGCTACCATCACCGGGCAGTGGAGAAAATCGGCGAACGGCAGCACTGGAACCAGTTCCTCCCCTACACGGACCGGGTGGACTACCTGGCCGGAGCCGCCAACAACCTGCCCTATGTCATGGCGGTGGAAACCCTAGCGGGCATCGACGTGCCCGATCGCGCCCAGGTCATCCGGGTATTGTTGAGCGAACTCTTCCGGCTCAGCAATCACCTGGTATGGTTCGCCACCTACGCCCACGACCTGGGGGCCATGGGGCCCAATTTCTACACCTTCCGGGAACGGGAGATGATTCTCGACATCGTTGAGATGATCACAGGGGGAAGGCTTCATCCGTCCTGGTTCCGCATTGGCGGCGTGGCGGCGGATCTGCCCGACGGGTGGAAAGAGGCCGTGGATCAATTTGTGGGCATCTTTCCCAGCCGACTGGCGGAATACGAGTCCCTGATCCGGAACAACCCGATCTTCAAGGCGAGGACCATCGGTATCGGAACGCTGTCGCTGGACGACGCCATCGACTGGGGTGTTACCGGACCCAACCTGAGGGCGTGCGGCCTGCCCTGGGATCTCAGGAAGTCCTTCCCCTATTCGGGCTATGACCAATTCGAATTCGAAGTGCCCACCGCCTCCGAGGGGGACTGCTACGCCCGCTATCTCGTTCGTGTGGAGGAGATGCGCCAAAGTCTCTCCATCATCCGGCAGGCGGCCTCGCGCATGCCGGGGGGGCGGGTGAAGTCGCCCGATTACCGGTATACCGTGCCTGATCGGAAAGATATGCTAAACGACATCGAAAGCCTCATCCACCACTTCATCACCGTCACCCGGGGACCGAAGATCCCACGGGGTGAGGCCTATGCCTCCTGCGAGATCCCCCGGGGTGAACAGGGGTACTATGTGGTGAGCGACGGACTGGGCTATGCCTATCGGATGCGGGTGAGGGGGCCAGGATTTGCCAACGTCCAGGTCATGCCCCTGGTGGCCGTCGGCGAAACCATTGCGGATCTGATCACCATCATCGGATCATGGGACTACATCATGCCGGATATCGACCGATAGCCATGTTGCCCCAATCGATAAAAGCATCCCTTGCCGACCGGGTGAGGGCCGCCGAACATCCCAAGGAATTGATCGTGGACGTCCTGTTCGCCGTCCAGGATCACTTCGGCTACCTGTCCGATGACGCCATGGCAGAGGCGGCCGCCATCATGGAAATGACGCCCCTCGAGCTCGAAGAGATCTCCACCTTCTACACCTTTCTCTTTCGTGAGCCGGTCGGCCGCTACGTCATCCACGTCTGCGACAGCGTCGTCTGCTGGATGGACGGCTACGAATCCCTTCGCGACCACCTGTGCGCAACCCTTGGCATCGAGTTGGGCGGCACCACCGCCGACGGTCTTTTCACCGTGCTGCCCGTCTGCTGCATCGGCTACTGCGACCGATCGCCGGCCATGATGATCAACAAAACCGTTTACGGTCATCTCACACCGGAGAAAATAGATGGCCTTTTAAAACGGCTTCGGGCCGAGGCCGACGAAAAGAGCGGGGACTCGCCGTCGACGTGACGTCCGGCACCCCCCCTGAATCGAAAAGAGACATCAATCACTGGACAGGGAATGGGCTACCCCCAGATACTACTGAAGAATCGACAACCCGACCGTATCGCCACCATTGAGGAATACCGGGCCAGCGGCGGGTACCGGGCTCTCGAAAAGACCCTGGGCCAATTGAGCTACGAGGAGGTTAGAGGGAAAATACAGGATGCCGTTCTCCTGGGCCGAGGGGGAGCGGCCTTTCCCATGGGCATCAAGCTACAGACCGTTGCCGAGGACGCTCCCCACCCCCGTTATCTGGTTTGCAACGCCGACGAGATGGAGCCGGGAACCTTTAAGGACCGGGTGCTCATCCATGCGGACCCCCACATGCTCATCGAAGGGATGGTGCTGGCTGGATATGCCGCTCTCGCCTCCAAGGGCATCATCTTCATCCGTCCGGAATATGAAAACGCCGCCCGCATCCTTGAACGGGAAATTCTGGTGGCGAAAGACGCAGGATACCTCGGTGTCAACATACTAAACAGCGGCTTT
>JASFIA010000066.1:0-8520 GCA_050122915.1 Desulfobacterales bacterium
TCATGTTCATGCTCTCCAGGCTCATCACCTGGAACTCGGCGCGCACGCCTTCCGAAACGGCTTCGTGCACGAATGTCCCCTTCATGGCGTGGTCCTTCATGTCCCCGTGGCCGGCGTCCTTGTCGCTTCCGTGTCCCTGCATGGCAAAGCCAGCGGACGCCGCACACAACATGACGCCCACTATCGTCAATAGAATCAATCGTTTCATGGCAATTCGTCTCCTAAAGTGATGGATGATGGTTGTCATTGGGTTACGTCTTCCGGGGTCTCGGGCGGATTATCGATTCCCCGGCCCTTCCAGATGCCATAGATGGCCGGCACCACGATCAACGTTAAAATGGTGGCGCTGACCATGCCGCCGACCATGGGGGCGGCGATCCGCTTCATGACTTCGGAGCCGGTGCCGTGGCTCCACATGATGGGCAAAAGTCCCACCATCGTCGATACGACGGTCATCATTTTGGGTCGCACCCGTTGGACCGCCCCCTCGACAATGGCCATATTGAGGTGTCCCCGATTGAAGTCGTCTCCGTGCTGCCGCCGGTATTTCGCGTCCGCCAAGTCAAGATAGATCAGCATCACCACACCGGTTTCGGCAGCCACCCCTGCCAGGGCGATGAAGCCGACCCCCACGGCCACACTCATGTTGTAATCGAGAAGGTACATGAGCCAGATGCCTCCGGTGAGGGAGAACGGAACGCTCAGCATCACCAAGAGGCTCTCGGTGACGTCCTTGAAATTGAAATAGAGGAGGAGAAAAATGATGATGAGGGTCATGGGAACCACGATCATCAGCCGCTGCTGGGCCCGGACCATATATTCGTACTGCCCACTCCAGATCAGACTGTAGCCCGCCGGCAGATCGATCCGCTCCCTGACGGCCGCCTGGGCGCTCTTCACGTAGCTGCCCACGTCGATTCCGGCAAGATCGATGTAGATCCAGGCGGTCTTCCGGGCGTTTTCACTTTTAATGGCGGGCGGCCCTTTTCGGATCGTGATGTCCGCCACCTCTGTGATGGGGATCTGGGCCCCGGAAGGCGTCGAGACCAGAATTCTCCTCAGTTTTTCAGGGGAATCCCTGAGTTCGGATCCATACCGGAGATTCACCGGATAGCGCTCCAGGCCTTCGACGGTCTGGGTGATGTTCACCCCCCCGATGGCTGACATGATGATCGCCTGAACATCGTCCACGTTGAGTCCGTAGCGGGCGGCCTCCTCCCGCCTGATCTTGAAATCGAGAAAATTCCCTCCCGTGACCCGCTCGGAGTAGACGCTCGCGGTACCCGGCACCTCCCGGATCACCGCCTCGATCTGCTCTCCGATATCGCTCAGCACCTGAAGGTTCTCCCCCATGACCTTGATTCCCACCGGCGTCTTGATCCCCGTGGAGAGCATGTCGATCCGTGCCTTGATGGGCATGGTCCAGGCATTGGTGAGCCCGGGGAACTGGATGGAATTGTCGAGTTCCTCGATGAGCTTTTCCATCGTCATGCCTTCCCGCCATTCAGACGGGGGCTTTAAGGTGATGGTGGTCTCGATCATGGAAAGCGGCGCGGGGTCGGTGGCGGTTTCCGCACGTCCGATTTTTCCGAACACGTGGGCCACCTCGGGAAAGGTGGCGATGATGCGGTCGGTCTGCTGGAGAAGTTCCTTCGCCTTGGTGACCGATATGCCCGGAAGCGTTGTGGGCATGTAGAGAAGATCGCCCTCGTTCAAGGGGGGCATGAACTCCGAGCCGATCCGCTTCAGCGGGTACCATGTCACTGCCAGGACGACGACGGCCAGAATGACCACGAGCACTTTGGCCCTGAGGACCACTTTTATGATGGGGTGATAGATCCAGATGAGGAAACGGTTGACGGGATTTTTTTGCTCGGGACGGATGTTGCCCCGGATCAGGTAGCCCATGAGCACGGGCACGATGGTGATGGCCAGAAGGGCCGACCCCATCATGGCGTAGGTTTTCGTGAAGGCCAGGGGGCGGAAGAGACGCCCCTCCTGGGCCTCCAGGGAAAACACCGGCAGAAAACTGATGGCGATGATGAGAAGGGAGAAGAAAAGAGCCGGTCCCACCTCCGTGGCCGCATCGGTGATCAACTCCCAGTGGGGCTTTTTTCCGCCGTCATGCTCGAGGTGCTTGTGGGCGTTTTCGATCATGACGATGGCCGCATCCACCATGGCGCCGATGGCAATGGCGATGCCGCCCAGGCTCATGATGTTGGCATTGAGCCCCTGGCGCTCCATGATGATGAAGCTGATCAATACGCCCACCGGAAGGGTGAAGATCACCACGAAAGCACTCCGGAGGTGAAGCAGAAACACGGTGCAGACGACCGCCACGATCAGGCATTCCTCAAGGAGCGTTCGCTTGAGGGTATCGATCGCCCTGAGAATCAGGGACGACCGATCATAGACTTCCCGGATCTCGACCCCGTCCGGAAGCCCGTTTCGAATGTCCTCGATGCGCTGTTTTACGTTGCGGATCACCTCCAGGGCGTTTTCGCCGAAACGGATGACCACGATGCCGCCGACGACTTCTCCCCGGCCGTTGTAATCGGATATGCCCCTCCGGATCTCGGGCCCGATCTGAACCGTCGCCACATTCTTGAGAAAAATGGGGGTTCCCCCGCTGCCCACTCCGAGGGAGATGTTTTCGATATCCGCCACCCCCCGGAGGTAGCCCAGCCCGCGGACCATGAATTCGGTCTCCCCCATCTCGACAAGGCGGCCGCCGACATCGTTGTTGCTGCGGCGGATGGCCATCTGAACCTTTTGAAGGGGCATGCGATAGGCCATGAGTTTGTTGGGGTCCACGATGACCTGATACTGCTTGACGAACCCGCCGATGGAGGCCACCTCGGCCACCCCCGGAACACCGGAGAGCTCGTAGCGGAGAAACCAGTCCTGAATCGACCGGAGCTGGGACAGATCGTGGTCGTCGCTCTTCAGGGTGTAGGCATAAACCCACCCCACGCCGGTGGCGTCGGGACCCAGGGTGGGCGTCACCCCGTTCGGCAATCGACCGGATACGTAGTTGAGGTATTCCAGAACACGGCTCCTTGCCCAGTACATGTCGGTGCCGTCTTCGAAGATGACATAGACAAATGAAATGCCGAAGAAGGAAAACCCGCGGACCACTTTGGCGAAGGGAACAGAGAGCATGGCGGTGGTGAGGGGATAGGTGACCTGGTCCTCCACCACCTGGGGGGCCTGGCCGGGGTACTCGGTCAGAATGATCACCTGGACGTCGGAGAGATCCGGGATGGCATCCAGGGGAATGTTGACCATGGCGTAGACACCGGCGGCAATGACAAAGAGGGTCCCCAGGATCACCAGGAATTTGTTTTTAATGGATAGCTCAATGATTTTGCCGATCATAGCGGATGGTCCAAGTGGTCGATGTCGATGAGCGGATCCCAGTTCACGTCAATTGCCGGTGCGTTCAGGCGGCTCGTCTTCCATGGTCAGCCCGGACATATCCAGATCATCCTCCATGGAGATGCCGGACAGGTCGAGATCGTCGGCGTCGGGTTTTTCTTTCCTGACCTCCAGCATTTTCTGAATAGCTTCCCGCAGGCGGCTCTCGGAATCCAGCATGAACTGGGCGGAGACCACGATCTCCTCGCCTTCGGAAAGCCCGGAGAGGACCTGGTATTTGTCCTCGTTGACTTCCAGACCCAGTTCCACGTCCCTGGGTTCGAATTTCCCCTTGCCCCGGGAGACGAAAACCACTTTTCTGACCCCGCTGTCGATCACCGCTTCCTGGGGTACCAAAAGACTTTTTTCCTCCAATTCGCTCTGAAGAAAGACGTTGGCATACATGTCCGGCTTCAGGCGGTTGTCGGGATTGTCGAACTCCAGGCGCAGGGTGGCCGTCCGGGTCTGTGGGTTGAGGTATGGATAGATGAAGAGAACCCGGCCCTCGTACCGTCGGCCCGGCATGTAGTTCAATTCCATCCCCGCCGGCATCCCCTTTTTCACCCAGGGCAGTTCGTACTCGTAAATGTCCACATCCACCCATACGGTGGACAGATCCGCTATCTCGTATTGATGCTCTCCTGCCTTCACGTAGTGGCCAAGAAAGGCGTTCTTCTTGGTCACCACTCCGGCCGCCGGAGAGAAGATGGTGACGGTCTTGCTCACGCGGCGGGAGTTCTCAAGACGGCGGATTTGGGATGGACTGACATCCCAGTAGCGAAGCCGGGTGCGGGAGGCCACCAGCAGTCGTTCGGCCGATTGCCGGACTTGGTCAAAACCGCTGTCGCCCAAACTCCGGAACTGCTCCAGGGCCAGCAAGTATTCCTCCTGGGCCGTCACCAACTCCGGACTGTAAATGTCGAAAAGAGGTTGGCCTTTTCGGACGGTTTCCCCTTCGAAATCCACGTACAGCTGTTCGATCCAGCCGTTAAATTTGGTATTGACGGCGTATATGCGTGTCTCGTCGTAGGTAACGGTGCCGACGGCGCGGATAGTCTTGACGGGGCTTCCCATCCTGACCGTCTCGGTTCGAATGCCCATGTTCTGAATCGTCACCGGATCGATCCGGATGGTGGACGAAGGCTCCTTTTCGTCACCCTCTTCCTCGTAGACGGGCACCAGATCCATACCCATCGGCGACTGACCGGGCTCCTCGCGGATGTAGGTGGGATCCATCGGGGCCACCCAGTATTTGATCTTCTTGCCGGTCTTGGGATCGACCATGCCGGCCTTCAGTTCCTCGGCAGCGGCGGCGGCGGGGGGAGACATCCATTGGAAAATCGACGCACCTCCATTGACGGGAATGCGGTCAATCGGATGGACCACCAGCGCAAAGACCGCCGCTGCCAGAGCACCTACGGGGTATGGATGACGTCTCATGACGCTAGTTCCCTTCCGTCTCGCCGCTTTGCCAGCCGGCGGTTCGCTCCGGATCGATCGTTGATGCTGCGGACCATTCGGACCCGCCCTCCCCTGCATTCGGGGACTGAACCATTGGCCTGAGATCGGCTGCGGTCAGCTCCTCCAGGCGGGCCAGTGCCTGATACATGGACATCCGGTACCGGACGGCTTGAAGCTCGAACCGAATGCGCCGCAGATGGGCATTGATCATGGTATCGAAATCTACCTTTCCCACCTCGTATGCGGACAGGGAGGCGCGGCTCCAGTGGTCGGTCTGGATCAGAAGGGCCTCACGGAAGAGGCGATAATTGTCCTGGATGGCACGGATGTCGCTCAGAATAGCGTCCACTTTATGGGGAAGCCGCTTCCGGAAGTCCTCGTAGGCGCTCTCGGCAGCCTCACGACGGATCTGGGCCGCCTGCAGCCTTCGATCCTGTTTGGTCTGAAACCAGATGGGAAGGTTGAGGGTCACGGAACCGTAAGCAAAATCGGAAAGCGTATTGCCCAGCCGATCCTCGGTTCTCTGGCCATAACCCACACGTACGTCGACATCAGGCCAGTAGTCCGTTTCCGCCAGTTCGATGTCCACCTGGGCGGAATCGACGCTGAATTGGAGCGCGGCCAGGGCCGGATTGAACTGGAGCGCCCGATTCACAAGCAACTCCTGGGAGAGATCGATCTCCGGGAAACGGTCGGAATCCATCTCAGCCTCGATGCCGGCAAACATCTCCCGGTTGACGAGTTCGTTCAGCCGGTCTTCCAACTGCCGCTTACGGCTTTGCAGCGTCGCCTGCTCGTCGATCAGTTCCCCCAGCTCCACCTGGGCCTGAAAAACGTCCTGTTGCAGTCCGCGACCGCTGGCATAGGACGCTTCGGCAATCTGAAGGATCTGCCCGACCATTTGATTGAGTTCTGCGTTGGTGGCGAGGGATGCCTGGACGAAGGCCAGATCGAAATAGGCCTCCGATACCGATCGGCGCAATTCGTACTGCCTCCCCCGCAGGATCTCCCGCTTCCTGGCCGCGGCCAGAACCACCTTCTGGGCCTTGAGGTCCAGCTCTCCGAACCAGGGAAACTTCTGGGCGATGAAGATCTGCTTCTGAGTCATTGGCTCCTGACTGAAACTCCAGGAGTCCGTTGGCAGAGCGTTGACCCCTAAGGTCAACCGGGGATCTTCCAGGGAGCTTGCCGCCGGGACCTCCTGCTCGAGAGCCTGAATCTCCTTTTCGATCTCCTTCAACCCGTCGTTGGATCGGTAGGCCTCCTCCAGCAAATGGGTCAGCCCCTTGGGCGCGGTGTAAAGCACCGCTCCTCTGGCCGCAACCGGCAGCAGGATGGTCGCCATGACCCAGGCGGCGGCAATCCAGCGGGGTATGATGCAAACGTTCATCGGGTATTCTCCGTTCATCGGAAAGGTTCTCCCTTTTTAACAAGCAAGTCTCGTACCAGATTCACGATTTATTTAATATATACTATTTCCATAGGATTTGAGTTGGGGACAGGCAAAGCACCGTGTAAAAATGATACGGGTATCCATAGCCGTTCGGTGCGTCCGGGTAAAAAAGACGCACATGCCACGACCGTCGACACGACGGCGACAGGTTGAATCACCTCCCGGGGGCGTGGCTGAACATCTCCGAAAAGGCTCTGAAAAACACGAACAGGAAGACCCCGACAAAAAGGCCGCCGCCAGGGATGTGGAGCCAGAAGAAAGCAGGTGAGAGAAACCCTTTCAACCAGATGGCAGCGATGTCGACCACCACGCCGATAAATGGCAGCACCACCAGCCATGCCTTGGCTTTTGGCGCCATGTCCAGAAAGATCGTTACGATGCTCAGGAAGAAGAAGATCATGTTCATGCCAAAGAGGTGAATGTGGCTCCACTTGAGGGTCCAGACGAAGCGCTCGTCCCTGTAGAAAGACGGTATCGACCCCATGGGTTCCTTCTGGTCCGGGGCATCCGCGAACAAATCTCCTCTACCGTCTTCGGAGGGCATCGCGGCCGGCCCGGGGGACGTCATGCCCTGATGGGAGCCCGATGTCGGGAAAAAGGTGGGGATGATGTCATGGACAATGATCTGTCCAAGCGCGCCCACCATGGCAAGGGCGAGGGTCAACAGCATTGCCGCTAACAACGCTTTGGCGAAAACCGGCAATCTGGAAAGGGTCGGCCATGGGGTTCCATGGCCGTTGCGGCGGTCCGGCATGGGGAAACCTCCCGGCACTGATAGCAGTGGGCAGCGCGGTCACTTTCCATCGAAATTCGATCCGGTGTAGCGCCCGTCTTGGGAGAAAAAAATGTATACCGTACTCGGATCACCCCCGGACCGCGTGAAGGAGACTCGGTACTCTGTTCGACCGCTCCTGTCCTGCACGATAATCGCGACTTGAGAGAGCCCCGTCTCCCAGGTTTCATCCAACTTGCCGGATACGAGAAGCTTTTCGTATAGGGCGACGCCTTCCTGTAGGGCATTCAAGGCGGTGAAGTCATTATTTCCATGATTTTTCCCGCCGTGGGCAAGGATGAGATCCGGGCACATGAAGAAATAAACCGGCAGAAAGAAAAAAATCCACCAGTTTCCGATACCCGTTGATCGTTTCTGGAAAGGATTCACCGATCCCTCTCTTTTTGGTTAAACCGGAAGTGAGTGGCGACTATAATAGTGACATATAACGTAATTCCAAAATGATCCTATGCAATGCCCGTTTCCATTCTCCAATCGATCGGATCGGTCTGTCAAATCGGTATTGACAAATTTGGAGGATTGACCCAAAAAGACCAGTGAGGCGCCCTTCGGGGCTTAATTGGGAATCCCGTGAAAATCGGGAGCGGTCCCGCCGCTGTAACCGGGGACGACATCTGCGACATACCACTTGCCCGCTTTATCGGTCTGGGAAGGTGCAGACAGTAGGACGATCCGGAAGTCAGAAGACCTGCCTCGCGAGCTGCCGCCGCGGAGATACGGCAACACCGTCGGATCAAATGGAATGATGCACGTTTTCCATGAACCGGCGGAATCGATTTGGTGGGCCAAGCAAACTGGGATCAGCCCCCCATGCCGTGCCGGTGTGGGGGGTTTTGTATTGACCGCCCCACCATCGCTTAGCCTGCCGTGCCGTATTTCCTCCGCGGCCGACCAAATCTTTTCACGATAAAGGAGGAATCATGTACACCGTTTTCAGAACACCCGCCCATCATCTCGGCTCCTCGAAAGATCCCGATTACGTCGTCTACGAGGGGAAGTTCTTCCCCACGGCCTCCCATCCCCGCGGATGGTCGGAACTGCCGGATTACGAACTTAAGGCCGACGGCAAGATCTACCGTTCCCCCAACCATCCCCTTGGGGAGGGGCAGGTACCGGACTATGAAATTGGAAGGGACTGCCTGCTTTACCGAACCGACCACCATCCCGACGGCTATCGATCGTCGCCGGACTTCGAGGTTCGGGAAATCGCCCACTGAGGGGACACGACTGACACCCTTCGGCCGGAGGTCCGGCATGGGAGGGAGCGAGGGAAGGGCCGACCCCATTGTGAGAGCCGCCCTGCCGGCAAACATACAAACAAAAATAGGAGTCTTTTATGAGTGGCAAGCCTCGTTTTCTTTTCGGTATATCCATTATGACCATCCTGTTGGCATGT
>JASFIA010000067.1:0-8450 GCA_050122915.1 Desulfobacterales bacterium
AAGAAAAGATCACCTCCCGCTGGTTAAAAGATGTCATTAACGGACCCTATTCCCGGCTCGTCGCTTTCTGCATCCGGTGGCGGTATGCCACTGTCGCCGCCGGGCTGTCCATGATTCTGATTACCGTCGGATTATGGAGCGGCGGGTGGATGAAGTTTACTTTTTTTCCCAAAATCGAGGGGGATACCCTTCGCTGCACCCTGGTCATGCCGGTAGGAACCCCCGTCGCACAGACCCAGGCGGTCGTTGACCGGTTGATGCGTGCCGGGGAGGCGGCTATCGCCGAGGCAGAAGAGGGGCGTCCTCCCGGATCTCCGCCACTGCTGGAGTATACGATGTCCGTCATCGGCAGGGGCAGTCATGAAGCCAGCATTCGAATTCAGCTGCTGGACGGGGAAGAGCGGGAGATCAGCGCCTTGACCCTCAACGGCTTGTGGCGCAAGCATGCCGGTCCCGTTCCGGAGGCTGAATCCATTTCCTTTCGCGGCACCATCCACAGCACCGGCAATCCCGTCGAGGTGCATCTCACCAACGATGACAACGATCAACTGATGGCCGCGGCGGAGCGTCTGAAAGAGAAGCTGAGTCAGATCGACGGCGTCTTCGACATCGACGACAGCTATATCCCGGGCAAAAAGGAGATGCAGCTCAAACTGAAACCGGCGGCAAGCCTACTGGGGGTGACCCTGAACGATCTGGCCCGGCAGGTGCGGTACGCATTCTACGGGGCCGAAGCCCTCCGTCTGCAACGGGACCAGGATGAGGTCAAGGTCAAGGTCCGCTACCCTGACGACGAGCGGCGGTCTCTTTCGGATATCGAGTCCATGTACATCCGAACCCCGGACGGCGAGGAGATTCCCTTCGGCCAGGTCGCCGAAGTGCGCATGGAAGAGGGGTATGCTTCCATACAGCGGGCCCAGAGAAGACGGGTCATCAAGGTGTTTGCCGATGTGGACGAGACCGTCGGCAATGCCAACGAGATTCGCCGGAATCTGGTCGATGACTTTCTGCCACAGCTCGTGGCCACCTATCCGGGCCTTCGCTATACCATCGAAGGGGAGGGCCGGGAGCAGACAGATTCCTTCGCCGATGTCCGGCGCGGCTTCATTATCGCCCTGTTCTGCATCTATGCGCTGTTGGCGATACCATTCAAGTCCTTTAGTCAGCCGATTATCGTCATGGCCGCCATCCCTTTTGGAATCATTGGCGCTATTCTCGGTCACCTCATCATGGGGTTCAATCTAAGCATCATGAGTATTTTCGGTCTGGTGGGCCTATCCGGGGTGGTGGTCAACGACAGCCTGGTCCTGATTCACAGGGCCAATCGCATCCGCGAGGAAGGGTTCACCGTCCGTGAATCGGCTGTGCTGGCCGGCTGCATGCGCTTCAGAGCCATCATTCTGACCTCCCTCACCACGTTTGCCGGGCTGACCCCAATGTTGCTGGAGCGCAGCATTCAGGCCCAATTTTTAATCCCGATGGCGGTCAGCATCGGCTTCGGGGTGCTGTTCGCCACCGTGATCACTCTTCTCATGATTCCCTGCGGCTATGTCATTCTGGACGATTTTCATGGCATCACACGGCGGCTGAGGGGGATAGCCCCTTCCAACGCCCGCCCCTGACCGTTGTCCGTCCCCGGCCCGAAAGCCGGATCCTTTCTCCACGGGCTTGCATTAAAGGGAAAGGTGTGAAAAATTATCCTCTTTTCCGGGTGGACGGAGTCGGCCGCCCCGTCGTGCCCCCCAATTGTGGACCTGAGCCGACCACCATGAAAAAACCGTCGTATGGGGGGCTTTCTAAGACCCTGCTCCAGGAGAGGAATACCGGATGCCGTCATGAGTCTTGCCGTCGCCGTGAATCAGTGGCATGGAGAGCCGTTTCCGTGGCGGCCTCCGCCCCACCCCATGGTTCAGAGTCGCGAGCCTGCCGGATTTGTCCATAGCCCATGATCCAACAGTTCGCACCCATACGCCGGCTCATCGAGACCGTTATGTTTTTCAGGGCTCACGGCCTCAAGCTGGGGATCTGTTTCCTTGGTCTGTATCTGCCCGTGATCGCTCTGAACGTGTTGATGCCCGGTTTGGCCGGAGAGGCTCAGGAAAAGGCGAGGCTGCTGGGGCTGTCCTACCTGATTCACTTTCTCTATCAACCGATCTATACAGGCGCTCTGATCTACTGGCTCGCCCGGATCGAGTCGGGAGAGGCATGGTCTCTCAAGGATGGCCTGGTTGTGGGGGTTTCCCTCTGGGACAAACTGATTTTGGTGAACCTGATCACTCACTGTCTCATTATTCTCGGGGCCCTGGTTTTTATTCTGCCAGGCTTGATCGCCTATGCCCGCCTCTCTCTCGTTGAATTTCGAGTGGTATTGAACAGGGACGCTCCCCAGGAGGCTCTCCGCAACAGCGTCCGGCTGACCCAGCCGTTCACATGGGAAATCCTGGCGAGTTCCGTCTTTCTCCTATTGGCCGTATTGCTGTTGGAGTTGCTTTTCGGGAAGGTTTTCACGGTATTTTCGGCCGGCGTCGTTGTGGAAATGCTGTCGAGCAGCCTTCTTTCCGTGGTGTTGCTCCTCAATTTGACCATTCTGCTGTTCCGCTTCTACGGGCTTGCCGGCGGGAGAGGAGATGTCCCCAACCTTCAGGACCCTGATGGCGCCAACCGGTAATCCGCCGCCTTTGCTCAGGGAAAACCTCTAGAGTCGGCCGCAGCGACGGACGGCGGCCAGCCGAGGGATGCGGTGTCCGGCCGGTGGGGGCGAGGCGTTTTAGCGTTCCGTCAATATCCGGACAAGACAACCAGGAGAAGACCGATGGGCAGTCTATTAAAGGGGAACCCGATGGTATGGACCTTCGTTCAAATCAGCGACGGGGTCGAAGCCTATGCGGGGCAGACCGACGAGGAGGAGAAAATCGCCTTTCTTCCTATATTCATTGATAAGGAGAATGCGGAGGCCTGCATGCCATCTATGCCCAGAGCACCCGGTGTCACTCTCGAAGCCCAGGCCGTCCGTTACCGGGAAATATCCGCCGATGCGGCCCGAAACGGATTTCTGCTGTTCGTTCTTGATGGAGAGGGACGGATATTGGACAAACTTGCGCCGGTCGACCGCCCTCTCAGCTAGTGATTTTAAAGCTTTCGCTGATGCCGGCGTGGATTTTGCGGAGCTTCGGTTTTTCAATTTTACCGGTGGGATTGCGGGGCACATCCCCGAAGATGATGCGTCTTGGGCGCTTGTATCGAGGCAGCGGCTCGCAGAATCTGTCGATGTCTTCGGCTCTCAGCTGCTGGCCCGGTTTCACCTGGACAATAGCGGCGGTGATTTCCCCGAGCCGAAGACTGGGCAGCCCGATCACGGCCACATCCTGAATCCTTGGATGATTCTGCAGGAAATTTTCGATTTCCACGGGGTAGATATTCTCGCCGCCACTGATGATGACATCCTTTTTCCGATCCACTAGCCAGATAAACCCGTCCTCGTCTTCCTTTGCCACATCCCCCGTCGCCAGCCACCCGTCCTTGAGCGCTTCCCGGGTGGCGTCACGGTTTTTGTAATATTCCCGCATGACCCCGGGTCCCCGAACCATCAGTTCACCGGGAGCACCGGAAGCCACCGGCTGATACGCCTCGTCTACAATGCGGTACTCCCAATCGAACCCGGGTTTTCCGATGGCGCCCACCTTGTGCAAATTGTCAACGCCCAAGTGCACACAGCCGGGTCCAGTTGCCTCCGTCAGCCCGTAGTTGGTGTCGTACTGATGATGGGGGAAGACCTTCATCCATTCCTTCACCAGGCTTGGGGGAACCGGCTGGGCGCCGATGTGCATCAGCCGCCACTGATCCAGCCGAAACTCCTTGATGTTGAGTTCGCCGCTTTCGATGGCGAACAGGATGTCGAGGGCCCATGGAACCAGGAGCCAAACGACGGTGACCCGCTCCTCGGAGATCGCCTCTAAGATCCAGCGGGGTTCGATGCCCTTGAGGAGAACCGCCGGGGCGCCCACGATGAGGTTGCCGAACCAGTGCATTTTGGCGCCGGTGTGATAGAGGGGGGGGATGCAGAGGAAATTGTCTTCCCGGGTCTGGTTGTGGTGACGGTTTTCGATGTAGCAGGCAAATTCCAAATTACGGTGGGTGAGAAGCGTGGCCTTCGGGGTTCCCGTGGTGCCCGATGTGAAATAGAGGGCGGCTTCGTCCTGGAGGTCGATGGGGATTTCTGGGGGGACGGCGGAGGCTTCTTTCATCAGGGCCTCCAAAGGATCGGCATAGCCCGGTCTTGCAGCCTCCGGTCCGCAGAAAAGATAATGGCGAACGGTGCCATCTAGATCATTCTTTATGGCGCCGATGCGTTCGGTGAATTCCTCCCCGAAAATAAAAACGACGGCCTCTGCAGTGGCCGAGCATTTTAAGATGGTTTCCCCTCTGAAGCGGAAGTTTAAGGGAACGGCCCAGGCGCCGGTCTTCAGAATACCGAAGTAGATAGGAAGCCACTCGATGCAGTTGACCATCAGGAGGACCACTCGATCCCCTTTCCGAACGCCTTTTTCCATCAGCACATTGGCCACTCGGTTGGCGCGACGGTCGAACTGATGCCAACTCATTTCCTTTCGAAACCCTTTGGCAGGCTCTCTTTCGATCAACGCCGTTTCGGTTCCGACCATGCGGGCGTTTCGAGCCAGAATCTCCGTGATGATCATGGGGTCCCCAGTTGGGTTGCAGTTCGGGTCCGCACCGCCGGGCGGGACAATCACCGACGATTCTCGATTGCCTGTGGGCGCCGCCAAGCGGGCTGCGGGGCGGTGTGTTCTCCCGCTTCACGGCTGGAACGAATGAACGGGCACTACCTAACAGAGTGGCCGGGATTGGTCAATTGGCTGGCTGACGGGTGTTTCGTCTTGCCGGTGGATAGCCCGGCGATTTGAATCCCATCCAGATATTCCTGGGCATGACCCAGATAGAATGCCAGGGCTTTCGGAAACTGTCGGCCCAGAATGCCGTCGATCAGCAGCTGGCTGATGTATTTTTGACGAAGCAGCAGGTTCTGGGTGCCGATCAAGATTTGTCGTTCCTCCCTGGACAGGGACCTCATGATCACTTTGAAGGCGCTTCGGGCTCTGGGTTTGTACATCCAGAAATAGAGAAGGTCCAGGGCGCAGATGGCCAGGATTCTCTCCAGGTCTTTCACCTCGGAGAAACTGGTGGGTTTGTGACGGTCGGGGGATTCGAGGAGCTCAAGGACCTGTGCCTCGGGGAAGAGGGCTTCAAGCTGGGCGTAGGTCTCGAAGATGAGGGTCAGCCGGTTCCTGAGGTCCCGGAATCGCATACCAATATTGACCTGCCGGTCGGCGGTACCCTCGATGAAGCCAGCGACCACGTCCGATGCGCATTTGGAGATGACCGCGGCCCATTTTTGCAGAATGGCGCCCACGCCGACGATGCCCAAACTGGATAGGAGGATGGCTATTCCGCTGCTCATAGCAACGGCAACAGGAATGGCGAGAATACTCCGAAACAGATTGGCGATCACAGCCCCTTTCGGCAGTCCCCGGAAGATGTTGTGGGAGGCGATGTAGATGCCGTTTGCCAGACCGATGCCGCCGTATACGGCGAGGGGGCTGGTTTCCAGATTGATCCCCAACGCCTGGTCCAGGAGCAGGCTCTTCACAAGAAAATCGAGAAGGGGAACGGAAAGACCGGTCCACAGGAGGGAGTCGGCGATTCGGTTCCAACTCACGTAGTCGTCCCACTTGAGAAGCGGAGAGCGGCGAAGCCCGCCGCCGCCGATAACGGATTGAAGAATATTCCGAAGTCCGGTAATGCCGAACCAGATGAAGGCCCCGCAATACGACAGCAGCCACCAGTCCTTGGTCAGGAAAAAAGTGAGGAAGGCCGGAACGAACCCCGCGCCGACTTTCAACCCGTTTGTGATGCGGCTGTTCAGACGGAATCGCGACGGCGGATGCTTCCCGTTCTGGTTGTCCAAGGAGGTGAGATCCAGGCCCAGACGATGGTCTGAAAGTACCCCTCCCAAGGCCACGAGACGGGCCTTTTCGGCGGAACGGGCCGGATCGTCAAGAACCACCCAGTCGACCCTTGCCGACAGCCCCAGGCGCCGAAGACCGGGAATCCGCCGGCAGATGGCATACCATCGCCGTGCACTCGGCGTGTTGCCCCGGCGTGGCGCATAGGTGATTCGACGGTTGACCACCATTCGCACGGGGAAGACCATGGGCGTCCAGCCCCGGTTTCCCTGAAACCGGGGCTGAACGGAGCGGGGCAGGGTTTCCTCAAGCGCCAAACCCATTCCGTGAACCCGGGGTGTGCGTCCGGTCGAGTCGCTGCCGATCATGGTGGAAAGGGGGCCGGATCGGTAAAAACTGGCCAGTTCGGGCAGGTCATGGAGAATGTCGGTCAAGGCCCTCAGGCGATCCTCCCGGTCGGGGCTATCGCCGGTTTCCACCTGCTCGATGATGGTCTGCACGACCCGTTTCAGCTGAATGGTGTTTCCGCTGTTGAGTGCGTGCATGAGCCTTTCGATGGCGGGCAGATGATCGGTCCGGTTGTTGGCAAAATCCTTTAAATTGAACAGCTCCAGTCGTGATATCCGGCCATCGGTGGTGTAGAGTATTTCCAAAACGTCTTCCGCCCTGAGATTGCTCAGATTCAAGGTGGCCGTGCCTGGCGCCGGAAGCCGTCCCAGGTGATCCAATAACTTGCCGGGGCTGAACGCCAGCATTTCGGGGGGATCGTCCCCGATGAGAGGATCGTCGGGGTTCCTTATGTCGGGGTTTTTCTCCGGTAATAGATACGTTTCCTTCAGGGCATGGGAATCAAAGCCCCTCATGGCTTCGACCCGTTCCAGAATTGCCCGGCGCCGCTCCTCGTCCGCTGTCGGGTAGACCTTTTTCAGTCGGTCCACTTCCGCCGTCATGGCTTCAAGCAGGTGATTGTGTAAAAATTTGGAGAGATGGAGTAGAGAGGCCTGCCCCGTTCCTACGAAGATTCGGAAATCCGCCTCTTCGATCGGAAGCAAATCGAGGCCGAAGCGTTCGGAGAGGCGAATGCGAATGTCCCGGTTGTATTTTTGGAGAAGGGCAGACACATATTGCTGCTGAAATGAAGAGACGGCACGGCCTTTTTGGAACAGATCACTCACTTCCGGTTCGGCCAGAAAGCAGAGGTAGTCCTGGACATCCCCAAACCCCCTCGGCGTCCAGATGATTCGGGTGTAACGGTCCCTGTAGCGAGCCGGGAACTCGATGCCGACCTGAGCGGTAATCCCCATGATGCCGGCAGCCTCGAGCAGTTCGGCGATGACTCGGGCTTCTACGAAGTTGTAATAAATGACCGTGATTCGACGGATGCCTTTTATCCAGGCATCCATGATGAGATGGGTCGGGGATTTGCGCCCCTTGGTGTTGGCGTCGTGAACATGGTCGTCGAAGGCGACTTGATTCCATTCCTCGGGCATTTCCAGGAGATGAAGCCGGCGGAGCTGCCGTCGGACGGTTCTTGGGTTGCCCGCGGCGGTCCTGCGGAAGTCCCTGGCCAGTTCCAATTGGCGATCCGTATCGCCGTGGGCGCGGACAAGGGCTTTCATGATCTGGATAAGCGCCCTGGCGGCGTTGATTCGCAGCGTGCCCGCCGCGGTGCTCATCACCTCGTCATGAAGGGTGCGAAGGGCGCTCAGCCGGTCGGCGACCTTTCCCACTTCCAGTGAGTTAAGGAGATGAACGACGGTATAGGCGATACGCAGCCCGCGGGATTCCGCCAGTTCCTTGATGCCATTGGGATGAAAAAAGGGATAGAAGGCCTGCCTGAGGTGTCGATAGGCTTTCCGCCGGTTCAGCACCTCATTGACGATGTAGAGAAGGTCGATGTCCTTCTGATCGTAGGAAAGCCAGCGGCGGACGGGATTCATGCCCCACTCTAACCGGGGCCTAACAAATGAGTCAATGGGGAGGTGGCTTTTTAGCCGCCAAACGCCATTGCGGGACGGCCATCGGCCGACTTTCAGTTGCGATTGCCAAATGAAGCGGTGCTGGCGCACCGCTTCACGGATGGCGGCTATGCAAACGGGCGTTTATCGGCAGGGACCTCCACCGCAGCCGCGTTGATGCTTGCGGCCATGGTATCCGCAGGGGCCGCCGCCGGGACAGGCCGATCGGTCCTCGTGAATCGAGCCGTAACAGCCGCCTCTCCGTTCCATTTTACCGGGACCTCTGCCGCGTCCGTCAGCCAAATGGGGCGATATGGCCTTCATCTTCATACGGTGCTGAATCCACTGCCGATCCAGCTCGGATCGTTGGGAGGATATGTCCGCCTGCAGGGCCAACGCTCTTTCTTCGTCCGGTTGATCCTTGGCCATCTCCTCTTGCAGTTCACGCTGCTTTTGAGTGAGGGTTTTGCGAAGAGCCTGGGTATCAGTAAAAAAAGCATCCCTCTCGTCG